>NZ_JBFUHV010000082.1:0-37611 GCF_056402215.1 Rhodococcus sp. P4_B6
GTTCACGGTCGACTCGGAATTGGGTTCGCGGGTAGCCGAGTTGGCCCGCGGGTCGGGGGCGACATCGTCGATGGTGTTGCAGGCGGTGTTGGTGGTGTTGCTTCGCAGGCTCGGTGCCGGGTGCGATGTTGCGATCGGTGGGCCGATCGCGGGCCGTACCGACGAGGCGTTGTCCGGGTTGGTGGGGTTCTTCGTGAACACGTGGGTGTTGCGGGTGGATGTGTCGGGGAATCCGCGGTTCGATCAGGTCCTCGAGCAGGTCCGTGGGAAGGCGTTGGCGGCGTACGAGAATCAGGATGCGCCGTTCGAGCGGTTGGTGGAGTTGCTGAATCCGGTTCGCTCGACGGCGTATCATCCGTTGTTTCAGGTGTCTTTTGCGATGCAGGACAACGTGTTTCCCGATGTGGCGTTCCCCGGGTTGGGGTGGGAGACGTTGCCGGCGTCGACGGGGACGTCGCGTTTCGATCTGTCGTTCACCGTCGCCCCCACCGAACGGCAGGGTCTGGCCGGAGTCATCGAGTATGCGAGTGACCTGTTCGACCGGGCGACGGTGGAGGCCGTCGCGGCCCGGTATGTGCGGTTGCTGGGGTTGATCGTCGCGGATCCGCGCGGGCGGATCGAGGGGTACGAAATCCTGGATCCGCACGAACGCGAGTTGGTACTGCGGACCTGGAACGAGGCGAGCGTTCCGATCCCGGACTCGACGATCCCAGGCCTGTTCGGTCAGCAGGTCGCCGCGACTCCGAATGCGGTGGCGGTCACGTTCGGTGACCGGCATCTGACCTATCAAGAGCTGAGCAGCCGAGTGAACCGGCTGGCACACCGTTTGACCGGTGCGGGTGTCGGACCGGAAGTGCTGGTGGCGGTCGCACTGGAGCGGTCACCCGAGTTGATCATCGCGCTGCTCGCGGTCCTCGAGGCCGGCGGTGCATACCTCCCCATCGACCCCCGCTATCCGAGTGCACGGATCGGGACCATCCTCGCCGACGCCGCTCCGCGGTTGATCCTCACCGACACCCTGACCGATAACATGTTGCCCGACAACGACATCCCCAGAGTTCTCCTCGATGCCATCTCCGACGAGGGCGGGCAGTCGGAGGGGAGGGGCCCCGACGACAACGACCACGCAACACCTCTACGGCCGGGCAACACCGCCTACGTGATGTACACCTCCGGATCGACAGGTGTTCCGAAGGGTGTCGCCGTGAGCCATCGGAGCGTGGTGTCGCTGTTCGCCGGTACTGCAGGCTGGGCAGGCTTCGGTGCCGGGGACGTGTGGGCGTGGTGCCATTCGGTCGCGTTCGATTTTTCGGTGTGGGAATTGTGGGGGGCGTTGGTGCACGGAGCCCGGATTATGGTGGTGCCGTGGGAGACCGTGCATTCGCCGGCCGGATTGTGGGAAGCGGTGGTCCGGGAGCGGGTGACAGTTCTCGCTCAGACGCCCTCGGCGTTCTACGAGTTCGCCGAAGTCGAGCGTGAGGATCCTGCAGTGGGGTCTGATTCGGTGCTACGGATGATGGTGTTCGGCGGTGAGGTGTTGGATCCGGCCGGGTTGCAGGGCTGGTATCGGGACGAGCGCTCGAATCCTCCGATTCTGGTCAACGGGTACGGGCCGACCGAGACGACGGTCTTCGCGGCAACCTTCGTGCTACCGGAGCCGGGCGAACGCGCCGACCGCGTGAGTGTGCCGATCGGGGCGCCCGTGGGCAACACGCAGGTGTTCGTGCTGGGTGCGGGCTTGGTTCCAGTCCCGGTGGGTGCGGTCGGGGAGTTGTACGTCGCCGGCGTGCAGTTGGCTCGCGGCTATCTCGGGCGGACGGGGTCGACGGCCGAGCGGTTCGTGGCATGTCCGTTCGGCGGGCCGGGTGCGCGAATGTACCGAACCGGGGATCTGGTGCGCTGGACCGCCGGCGGAGTGCTCGAATTCTGCGGAAGAGCAGACGCGCAGGTCAAGATTCGCGGATTCCGGGTCGAACCCGCGGAGATCGAGGCGGTTCTACTGAAACATCCGTCCGTGACTCAGGCGGCGGTGGTGGTCCGGGACACCACCACCGGGATCGGATTGGTCGGTTACGTGGTCTCCGACACCACCGACACCGGCACCCGTGTCGAGGTCCGTCGTTTTGCGGCCAGGATGCTGCCGGAATACATGGTTCCGGCAGCGGTGGTGGTGCTGGATCGGTTGCCGTTGACGGTGAATGGGAAACTGGATCGGCGAGCATTGCCGGCACCGGAGTTCATCGGCGGGGTGTTCCGGGCGCCGCGGTCACCGGTGGAGCAGACGCTGGCCTCGCTCTACGCGGAGGTTCTCGGGGTTTCCCGGGTGGGGATCGATGACAGTTTCTTCGACCTGGGTGGGCATTCGTTGTCGGCGACGCAGTTGGTGAGCCGGATTCGGTCGGTGACCGGGGTGGAGGTCCCGATCCGGGTGATCTTCGAGTCTCCGACGATCGCCGAACTCGCACCCCGTATGGGTGAGGAAATCGAACCCGGCTTGCTCGATCCGTTCGCCGTCGTCCTGCCGATCCGAAGCGACGGATCCGGACCGCCCCTGTGGTGCGTCCATCCGGGCGGAGGACTGAGCTGGTGCTATATGGGCCTTCGCGCCCACCTCCCCGACCAGCCCATATACGGTCTGCAAGCGCGGGGCTTCGACGGAGTGACGCCGCTACCGAAGTCGATCGAGAGTATGGCCGCCGACTATCTCGAGCAGATCCTCGCCGTTCAGGAAGACGGCCCGTTCCTTCTGCTGGGATGGTCGTTCGGTGGTCTCGTCGCCCATGCGATCGCCACCGCTCTGGAACGTCGAGGACTCGAGGTCGTACTCCTCGCGATGCTGGACAGCGTGCCCGGTGCAGGGGATCTCCTCCTCGGCGAGGCGGCGCCTTCGGACGACGACATTCGACAGTCGATCCGGGCATGGGCGCAGAGCCGCTACGGCGAGATCGTCGATTCGCCCGACACTGCGCCCATCTGGGATGCCGCACGTGCAATTTATCGGAACGACCTACGGCTGTCTGCCGACCACGTACCGCAGACCTATCACGGTGACGTGGTGTTTCTCCGCCCGGCATTGACGGATGACGACACGATGTCGAGCGAGTCCTCGTCCGACTTGTGGCGCGCATACGTCACCGGTGACATCGTCACCCACGACGTTCACAGCACGCACGCCGATATGGATCAGCCGCGTCCCCTCGCCGAGATCGCGCTGATCATCGATCAGGAACTGGCCATACGGGGTCGACGCACACGACAAACGGACGTCTGACGAAGGGGCGCGCATGGACACTCACCGGTTCTTCGAAGTCGCCACCGAACTGTTCGAAGTGCTCGGTGTCTCGTCCATGGTTCTCGGGTTCGTGTTCGCCTTCTTCCTCGCGGTGCGCACATGGAGGAAGTCCGGTGACGGTGCTCGGGCGTTCAAGACCCTGCGGGAGTCGCTCGGCGGAGCGATCCTGCTCGGTCTGGAATTGCTCGTCGCCGCAGACATCGTCAAGACCGTCACCTCGACACCGTCGCTGACCGATGCCGCCGTTCTCGGTGTGATCGTGCTGATCCGCACCGTGCTGAGTCTGTCGATCGAGATCGAGATCGAGGGTGTCGCGCCGTGGCGGAAAGCTCTGGTGACCGGACCGCAGGTCCTTGCCCACGCGGCGCGCACCTCCGCCGATCCGGATCGGACACCCGACCGGTGAGTGCCCGGACGCGGGTCACACCGTCCGGGAACGCCTCCGCAGCCGGGTGTTGAGCACGCCGAGTGCCGCGATGACGAGGAACAACACGCACGTCGAGATCAGCTGGGTGCGGGCGTCGCTGTCGAACAGCATCAGCACGACGAAACCGCCGAGCATCGCGAGCGTGAGATAGCTGAGCCAGGGGATCAACCACATCCGCACCGTCAGCTTGCCCTCGCGTTCGAGCCGTGGACGCAACTTCAGGTGTGAGACGACGATGAAGATCCAGATGACGAGCAGCGCCGAACCGACGGCGTTCAGGAGCAGTCCCAGCAGGTCGTCGGGCAGCCACCAGTTGAGCAGCACGCTGACGAAACCGAAGAACACCGACAGCAGCACCGCATTGAGCGGCACCCCGGAATTCGAGATCCGGGCCATGAACGCGGGACCGTCGCCGCGCCGCGACAGCGAATACGCCATCCGTGACGTGCCGTAGATATTGGCGTTGAAAGCCGACAGCAACGCCACCACGACCACGAGTTCCATGAACCCCGCCACGTACGGGATGTGCGCCTGGTTGAGAACGGCCACGAACGGCCCGCTCTTCAGGTCCGACGAGTCCCAGGGAAGAACGAGGACCATGATCGAGATCGAACCGAGGTAGAAGACACTGATGCGCCAGACGACGCTGCGCACCGCCACGGCGATCGAACGCTCCGGGTCCTCGGATTCGGCGGCGGCGATGGTCACGATCTCGATGCCGCCGAACGCGAACGCCACCACCAGCAGTCCCGCGGCGACACCGGCGAAGCCCTCCGGCATGAACCCGCCGTGCCCGAAGAGGTTGGTGGTGCCCACCGGTTCGGTGTCCGGGAGCAGGCCGAACACCAGCAGCACACCGATCACCAGGAACCCGATGATGACGGTGACCTTGATGGCCGCGAACCAGAACTCGAACTCGCCGAAGTTGCTGACCTTCGCGAGGTTGACGGCCGCGAAGAAGATCACGAACACGAGGGCCACGACCCACTGCGGCACGCCGGGCAGCCAGCCGCTCACGATGCCGGCGGCGCCCGTGATCTCGGCGCCGAGCACCATGATCAGCATGAACCAGTAAAGCCACCCCATCACGAATCCGGCCCAGTCGCCGATGCCGATCCGCGCGTAGTGCGAGAAGGATCCGCTGGCGGGGATCGCCGCTCCCATCTCGCCGAGCATCCGCATCACGAAGACGACGATGATGCCGGCGAGAAGGTAGGAGACGAGGACGGCCGGACCGGCGGTCGCGATGCCGACACCGGTACCGAGGAACAGTCCGGCACCGATCGCGGAACCGAGGCCCATCATCGTCAGGTGACGGACCTTCAGGCCGCGGCCGAGGGTGCCGGTCGAATCGGTCATGGTGCCGGGTGTTCGCGAACCGCTCACAGTGTCAGTCGTTGGCGTGCAGAGCGGCGTTCAATTCCACGCCGGTGCCCTTCCACGGCACGACCTCGACGGCCCCGGACACCGAGTTGCGACGGAAGAGCAGGTTGGACTGGCCGTTGAGTTCCTTGGCCTTCACGACGGTGCCGTCCGGGCCGGTGACCTTGGTGCCCGCGGTCACGTACAGGCCGGCCTCGAGGACACAGTCGTCGCCGAGCGAGATGCCGAGACCGGCATTGGCGCCGAGCAGGCAGCGCTTGCCGACGGAGATGGTCTCCTTGCCGCCACCGGACAGGGTGCCCATGATCGAGGCGCCACCGCCCACGTCGGATCCGTCGTCGACGACGACGCCCGCGGAGATACGGCCTTCGACCATCGAGCTGCCGAGCGTGCCCGCGTTGAAGTTGACGAAGCCCTCGTGCATCACGGTGGTGCCGCTGGCCAGGTGCGCGCCGAGACGGACGCGGTCGGCGTCGGCAATGCGGACGCCCGACGGGACGACGTAGTCGACCATGCGCGGGAACTTGTCGACACCGAATACGGTGACGACGCCGCGGATACGCAGGCGGGACCGCACCTTCTCGAAGCCCTCGACCGCGCACGGTCCGAAGTTGGTCCACACCACGTTGGACAGCAACCCGAACAGTCCGTCGAGGTTGACGCCGTGCGGGGCCACCAGGCGATGCGAGAGGAGGTGAAGGCGCAGGTAGGCGTCGTGGGCGTCGGCCGGCGGCGCGGACAGGTCGGCGATGGTGGTACGCACCACGACCTGGTCGACCTCACGTGCCTCGTCGGGTCCGGCGAGAAGTGCCAGATCGGAGGGGATGTCGCCACCCTCGATCCGCACGGTGCCCGCGCTGTCGAAGGTTCCCAGCTCAGGCGCCGGGAACCAGGTGTCGAGGATCGTGCCGCCGACGGTCACGTTGGCGATGCCTACTGCTGATGCTCCCTGTGTGCTCACGGCAGTAGAGGTTACTGCCTCATTACTCGGGCATTCTCGAGCGGTCGTTATCTGGGCGTGATCGATTCGAAACCGAGCGGGTTCCGGGCTCATGGGGGACCATGCACGGGGCACGTGCGAGACACCGGGAAAGGTCGTGGCAATGCGTATTTCGGAGTGGGGTCGGGTGACCGGAGGCTCACGGTGGGGTCGAGCCACGGGCCGCGGCCTGCGGGCCGTGGCCGCGGGCGCGCTGCTCGCCGGGGTGGTGTCGGTGGCGGTGCCGCAGACCGCGTCCGCCGCACCGGTGTGCCCGGGTGCAGGCCAGCCACCGGTTCTCGTGGGGCGGGTGCCGGGTGCCGCGCTGGAGGGCGTCGCCGTGGACGCCGGCGGCCGCCTCTACACGACGGACCTCCTCAGCGGGCGCGTGTTCCGTCTCGACGCGCCGGGAGCGCCGGCGGTCCCCGTCGCGACGGTCCCCGGCGGCAGGGGCGCGGGCGCCCTCGCCTGGGCCTCGGACGGATCACTGCTGGTGGGGTACGGCGCCGACGCCCGCGTCCTCCTCGGCGACATCCTGCGTCCGGGCGCGATCGCGAAGCTGAACACCGCCACCGGCACACTCATTCCCTTCGTGTCGGGCCTGAGCGCGGCGGACGGACTCGACGTCGACGCCGCCGGGACCGCATACGCCACCAACGACTTCGGAACGCAGATCGGGCGGGTGTTCCCCGACGGCCGGGTCGAACCGAACTGGGCGACGCTGCCCAGCGCGAACGGTGCGGTGCTCGGTGTGGACGACCGGTACCTCTACGTGTCGCGGACGTTCGTGAATCCGGGCGTGAGCCGGATCCCGATCGCGAACCCGGGCGCCCCCGAAAGCATCCTCGACCTGTCCGGCCTCGACACGTTCGCGGCTCCCGACGGCCTGACCCTGGATTCGCGGGGCCGCCCGGTGGTCCCGGCGAACGTGCGCGGCGAGATCTGGCGCGTCGACGCGCCGGGGCAGTATTGCGTGCTGGCGTCGGGACTGCCGACGTCGAGCATGGTCGTCTACGGGCAGGGGTCCGGCGGCTTCTCCGCGGGACGGTTGTTCCGCATCGGATTCGACGGCGCGATCTACGAGATCCCGGGTGGCTTCGACGGGTAGCAACGCCGCAGCAGGAAGACGGGTCGGCCTAGGGTGGACGGGTGAGCACACTCGACCTCCACGCCGATCCCATCGACCTCACCGCCGCGCTGGTGGACATCCCCAGCGTCTCGCACGACGAGTCGGTTATCGCCGCCGTCGTCGAGTCGGCGCTGCGGGAGCAGACCACCGGTTTCGAGATCATCCGTAACGGCAACGCGGTGCTCGCCCGTACCGATCGGGGACTCCCGAGCCGGGTGATGCTCGCCGGGCACCTCGACACCGTGCCGATCGCGGACAACGTGCCCTCCCGGCGTGAGGGCGACCTGCTGCACGGGTGTGGAACGGTCGACATGAAGTCGGGCGACGCGGTGTTCCTGCATCTGGCCGCCACCGTGGAGAACCTCGCGCACGACCTGACGCTGGTGTTCTACGACTGCGAGGAGATCGCGGCCGTCCACAATGGGCTCGGACGGATCGAACGTGAGATCCCGGAGTGGTTGCGCGCGGACGTCGCGATCCTGGGTGAGCCGACGGGTGGGCTCATCGAGGCGGGCTGCCAGGGCACGCTGCGGGTGACGCTGACCACCCGTGGCACCCGCGCGCACTCCGCGAGATCGTGGCTCGGCGACAACGCGATCCACCGGTTCGCCCCGGTCCTGCAGCGGCTGTCGGACTACACCGCGCGGTCAGTGGACATCGACGGCTGCGTGTACCGGGAGGGCCTGTCCGCCGTGCGGATCGCCGGCGGTGTCGCGGGCAACGTGGTCCCGGACGCCGCGGAGATGGACGTGAACTTCCGCTTCGCGCCCGACCGCAGCGCCGAGCAGGCGATCGACCACGTGCGGGAGGTCTTCGACGGCCTCGAGCTGGGTTTCGAGGTCACGGACCTGTCGCCGGGCGCGCTCCCCGGGCTGACGGATCCGGCGGCCGCGGCCCTCATCGAGGCGGCAGGCGGCGAGTTCCGCGCCAAGTACGGGTGGACGGACGTGTCCCGGTTCTCCGCGCTCGGCATCCCGGCCGTCAACTACGGTCCGGGCGATCCGAACCTCGCGCACAAGCGGGACGAGCACGTCCCCGTCCAGCAGATCACCGACGTGGCGACCGTGCTCCGCGCCTATCTGAGCACCCCGTGACTGCCCGGTGCCCCGAACGGGCGACCCGTTAGCCTGGGGCGCATGGCACCCGAGAAGAACAATTACGGGCGGAAGTCCTCGTCCGTGAAGCACCGGGGTCCGGTGCAGTTGAGGCGCGCCCGCAAGGACGAGACCACCACCGACGAGCAGTTGCTCGACGAGCGGGGTCAGACCGACTGGGTGCACACCGACCCGTGGCGGGTCCTGCGGATCCAGAGCGAGTTCGTCGAAGGGTTCGGAGCCCTGGCCGAGGTGCCGCGTGCGGTCACCGTGTTCGGGTCGGCCCGCACCGAGCCTGGTCACCCCGAGTACGAGGCGGGCAGGGCGCTGGGTGCGCGCCTGGCCGAGTCCGGATACGCCGTCATCACCGGCGGCGGCCCCGGTGTCATGGAGGCCGCCAACCGCGGCGCCAGCGAATCGGGTGGGTACTCCATCGGCCTCGGTATCGAGTTGCCGTTCGAGCAGGGCCTGAACGAGTGGGTCGACCTGGGTATCAACTTCCGGTACTTCTTCGCCCGCAAGACGATGTTCGTGAAGTACTCGCAGGCGTTCATCTGCCTGCCCGGCGGCTTCGGGACGCTCGACGAACTGTTCGAGGCGCTGACGCTGGTGCAGACGCGCAAGGTCACCCGGTTCCCGATCATCCTGTTCGGCACCGAGTACTGGTCCGGGCTCGTGGACTGGATCCGCGGAACCCTCGAACGCAGCGGCAAGATCTCGGAAGGCGATGTCAACCTGCTGCACGTCACGGACAGTGTCGAGGAGGCGGTGCGGATCGTCGTCAAGTCGCAGCAGGGAGTCGACGAGGCCGAACTGCTCGGAACGGAGGAGCAATGGTGAACCGGGAAACTGTTCCACCGCAGCCGTTCTCGGTGTGCGTCTACTGCGCTTCGGGGCCGGTGGACGATCACTTCCTGGAACTGGCGGCCCAGGTGGGCACCGAAATCGGAAAGCGTGGTTGGCAACTGGTGTCCGGCGGTGGCAACGTCTCGATGATGGGTGCGGTGGCCGAGGCTGCCCGCGCCGCCGGGGCGATCACCGTCGGGGTCATCCCGAAAGCCCTGGTGCACAGGGAAGTCGCCGACGTCGACGCGGACGAACTCGTCGTCACCGACACCATGCGCCAGCGCAAGCAGGTCATGGAGGACCGCGCCGACGCCTTCATCACGCTGCCCGGCGGTATCGGCACGCTCGAGGAGCTGTTCGAAACCTGGACCGCGGGCTACCTCGGCATGCACGAGAAGCCGGTCGTCCTGCTCGATCCGCACGGCCACTACACGGGCCTGCTGGACTGGATCGACGGTCTGCGGGGCGGCGGCTTCGTGGCGCAGCGCGCCCTCGACAGGCTGCTCGTCCGGACCGACGTCGGGGAGGCGCTGGACGCCTGCCTCTCGTGAGGCGGCGTCCGATCGCCGTCGTGGCGCACGTTGTTACCGTGCAGTAAGGTGACCTGATTCATACTGCAGGCCTGAGGGGATGTCATGCGTTCTGAAGCACGTTCGACGATCGGTGTGGTCGATCTGGCCAGGCGGTTGCCTGCCCTGATCCCGGAGCTGCCGACCATGGCGAAGGGAGTCCTCGGCCTCATCCGGACCCCCGACGCGAAGGAGTCGATCGGCCTGGTCTTCCAGCGCGCCGCCGCGGCGCACCCGCGCCGCACGTTCCTGCGGTTCGAGGGCGACTCGCTGAGCTACCGGAACGCCAACATCCGCGTGAACCGCTACGCCCACGTGCTCACCGACCTCGGAGTGTCGCGCGGGGACGTCGTCGGGATCCTGGGAAAGAACGCCCCCGAGACGCTGCTCATCGCACTCGCCGCCGTCAAGCTCGGCGCCACTGCGGGGATGCTCAACCACAATCAGCGCGGAGACGTGCTCGCGCACAGCATCTCGCTGCTCGACAGCCGCGTCCTCGTGGTGTCCGAGGCGTGCGGCGAGGCGATGGACTCGCTCGACGAACCGCCCGCCGTGGCCTCGGTGGTGTACGTCGGCGACCTCGACCGGCTCGCCGAGAAGGCCGGCGACGGCAACCCCGAGGTGTGTGAGCAGATCCAGGCCCGGGAGAAGGCCTTCTACATCTTCACCTCCGGCACCACCGGACTGCCGAAGGCCAGCCTGATGAGTCACTTCCGCTGGCTCAAGAGCATGTCCGGACTCGGCAACATGGGAGTCCGGCTGCGCGGCAGCGACGTCCTCTACTGCTGCCTTCCGCTCTACCACAACAACGCGCTGACGGTGTCGCTGTCTTCGGTGCTGGGGTCGGGGGCGACACTCGCGCTGGGCAAGCAGTTCTCGGCGTCCAAGTTCTGGGACGACGTCGCGCTGAACCGGGCCACCGCGTTCACCTACATCGGTGAACTGTGCCGGTACCTGCTGAACCAGCCCGAGAAGCCGGGCGACCGCGACAACGCCGTCCGGCTGATGGTCGGCAACGGGCTCCGTCCGGAGATCTGGTCCGAGTTCACCACCCGGTTCGGCATTTCCCGGGTGGCCGAGTTCTACGGCGCCAGCGAGTGCAACATCGCGTTCGTCAACGCCCTCAACGTAGACCGGACCGCAGGCATCTGCCCGCTCCCGCACGCCGTGGTCGAGTACGACGAGGACAACGGTGCGCCGCGGCGGCACTCCGACGGCACACTGCGGAAGGTGGCCACCGGCGAGGTCGGCCTACTCCTGTCGAAGGTGACGGACCGGGCGCCGTTCGACGGCTACACCGACGAGGAAGCCACGAACAAGAAACTCGTCCGCGACGCCTTCGACGACGGCGACTGCTGGTTCGACACCGGCGACCTGGTGCGCCGTCAGGGCTGGTCGCACGTCGCGTTCGTCGACCGGCTCGGCGACACGTTCCGCTGGAAGGGGGAGAACGTCGCGACCACCGAGGTCGAGGGCGCGCTTCTCGCGCATCCCGCGGTCGAGCATGCCGTCGTCTACGGCGTCGAGATCCCCGGGACCGACGGTCGCGCCGGAATGGCCGCGGTGACGCTGCACGAGAACGAGGACTTCGACGGCTCCGACGTGGCGGAGTTGCTGTTCCAGCGGCTGCCGTCGTACGCGGTGCCGCTGTTCGTCCGCGTCGTCGACTCCCTCGAACAGACGTCGACGTTCAAGAGTCGCAAGGTGGAACTCCGCAAGGAGGGCTACGACGTCGAGGACACCGACACGCTGCACGTGCTGTCCGGCCGCAGCGGCGGCTACAAGCGCGCATACGACGGGTACGTCGAGGAAGTGGCGAAGGGGTCGCTGCCCAAGGGGTGATGCGGCTCCGCCGCCCGTGAGTACTTGTTAACCGCCCGCCGTTAACAAGTACTCRCGGGTGGTTTCGATTTCGCTGCGTGCCAATATTGGTGACATGGCCGAGAGAGACGTACCGCCCGCGCCCGACCGTCCGTCGCCCACGCTGTGCGGGCGGCCCGTGGCGGTCGACCGTGCGCTGGTGATGGCCATCGTGAACCGGACACCCGATTCGTTCTACGACCGCGGCGCCACGTTCACCGACTCCGCGGCGATGTCGGCGGTCGAGCGGGCCGTCGACGAGGGCGCCGACCTCGTCGACATCGGCGGCGTGAAGGCCGGGCCCGGCGACGTCGTCGACTCGGTGGAGGAGATCCGGCGGGTGGTGCCGTTCGTCGCCGCGATCCGCGGACGCTATCCGGAGTTGCTCATCAGCATCGACACCTGGCGCAGCGACGTGGCCCGGCTGGCCGTCGCCGAGGGCGCCGACCTGATCAACGACACGTGGGCGGGCGCCGACCCGGCGCTCGTCGAGGTGGCCGCGGAGACGGGTGCCGGCATCGTCTGTTCGCACACCGGGGGAGCGGTCCCACGGACCCGGCCGTTCCGCGTCCGCTACGCCGACGTCGTGGCGGACGTCCTCGACGAAGTGGTGTCGGCCGCCGAGAACGCGGCCCGGCTGGGTGTGCCCGCCGACTCGATCCTCATCGATCCGACCCACGATTTCGGGAAAAACACCTATCACGGGCTCGAGTTGTTGCGGCGAGTGGAAGATCTTGTAAATACGGGATGGCCAGTGCTCATGGCGCTGAGCAACAAGGACTTCGTCGGGGAGACTCTAGGGGTAGATCTCGTCGAGCGGTTGGAGGGAACATTGGCAGCGACAGCTATGGCCGCCGCAGGAGGCGCCYGAGTCTTCCGTGTCCACGAAGTTGCCCCCACGCGCCGAGTGGTGGACATGGTGGCCGCGATTCAGGGCCGACGCGCCCCGTCCCGCACCGTGCGGGGGCTGGCATGAGTGCCGTGGGGGCCCGGGCGGCCCACACGATGTTGGCGGAGGACCGCGCCCCGCGTTCCTGGGCCGAGGCGAACAGCTGGGACCAGCCGTCGTGGAGCATCGCCGAACTCGAACGGGCCAAGGCGGGGCGCACCGTGTCGGTGGTCCTGCCCGCGCTCAACGAGGAGGAGACGGTCGCCGCGGTGGTGGACACGATCCACCCGCTGCTCGGCGGGCTGGTGGACGAGTTGATCGTGCTCGATTCCGGGTCGACGGATCTGACGGCGGAACGCGCACGCGCGGCGGGCGCCACGGTGATCAGCCGGGAGGAGGCGGTGCCCGCCTTCCCACCCGTCGCGGGCAAGGGGGAGGTGCTGTGGCGTTCCGTCGCCGCGAGCACCGGCGACCTCATCGCGTTCGTCGACTCGGATCTCATCAACCCGGATCCGGCGTTCGTCCCGAAGCTGCTCGGACCGTTGCTGACGGCCGACGGCATCCACCTCGTGAAGGGTTACTACCGGCGTCCGCTCCGGCTGAGCGGGACGGAGGACGCCAACGGCGGCGGCCGGGTGACCGAACTCGTGGCGCGCCCGATGCTGGCGTCGCTCCGGCCGGAGCTGACGTGCGTGCTGCAGCCGCTGGGCGGCGAGTACGCCGGTACCCGGGAGTTGTTGTCGGCAGTTCCGTTCGCCCCCGGCTACGGCGTCGAGATCGGGCTGCTGCTCGACACGTACGACCGTCTCGGCCTCGGTGCGATCGGCCAGGTCAATCTGGGGGTGCGCAAGCACCGGAACCGTCCGCTGTCCGAACTCGGGGTGATGAGCAGGCAGATCATCGGCACGATGATGCGGCGCTGCGGGGTGCCCGACTCCGGGGCGGGTCTGACCCAGTTCCTGGTGGACGGCGACTCCTTCGTGCCGACGACGACGAACGTCGCGCTGGCCGATCGTCCGCCGATGAACACGGTGTGCCCCTGACCGGGCGCCCCTGACGCGGGAGGCTGTCGGACGTCCGTGACAGGATCGGGGCATGGTGACAGCCCTGCTCTATCTGCTCGTCATGGCGTTCGTCGGCGCGATGCTGTTCCTCGCCGCCAGTGCGGTGTTCGGCCGCTCCGAGGAACTCGCGCCCCTGCCGCCCGGCACCACACTCACGGCCCTGCCCGCCGACGGTGTGACGGGCGCCGACGTGGAGGCGTTGCGATTCCAGCAGACGCTGCGGGGGTACAAGGCGAGCGAGGTCGACTGGGCGCTGGCCCGGCTGGGTCGTGAAATCGATTCGCTGCGTGAACAGTTGGCAACGGTCGAAGCCACGGCCGACGATCCGGGTGACGCCCGGTGAGCGCCGAGGACAGGGTGCGGTGCGCGTGGGCCGTCGACTCGGACGGGTCCAGCCTGTACCGCGACTACCACGACCTCGAGTGGGGTCGTCCACTCCACGGCCGCGACGAATTGTACGAACGGCTGTGCCTCGAAGCGTTCCAGTCCGGACTGTCGTGGATCACGATTCTCCGCAAGCGCGAGGCCTTCCGGGCCGCGTTCGCCGGCTTCGATCCGGAGGCGGTCGCACGGTACACGGAACGGGATGTGGAGCGGCTGCTCGGGGACGCGTCGATCGTCCGGAACCGGGCCAAGATCGAGGCGTCGGTGAGCAACGCGCGGGCCCTGCTGGAGTTGTCGGACACCGACCTGGACGCGCTGCTGTGGTCGTTCGCCCCGCCGCCGCGCCCGAGTCGGCCGGCCACCGTGAACGACGTCCCTGCCGTCACGCCCGAGTCCACCGCGATGGCGAAGGAATTGAAGCGCCGGGGGTTCAAGTTTGTGGGTCCTACCACCGCTTATGCACTCATGCAGGCCACCGGGATGGTGGACGACCACGTTGTCGGCTGCTGGGTCCCGATCACTGCCTGAATTGCCGGTGAACCTGCGTATTCGTGACTCAGGTTCCCGGTACTCGTGTCCATAGGGAAGAATGGATGTCACAAGCCTCGCCGAGTGTTGGCGGGGTGCCAAAATTTGTCGAGGCGCAAGCAGGCAGCGCAGATCTGGAGGGAGCAGAGGATGGCGGCCATGAAGCCCCGGACCGGGGACGGTCCCCTCGAAGCAACCAAAGAGGGACGAGGAATCGTCATGCGGGTTCCGCTCGAGGGTGGTGGACGTCTGGTTGTCGAGCTCACCCCGGAGGAAGCTGCCGCACTCGGTGAAGAGCTCAAGGGCGTCACCAGTTAGTCGAGTGCGGAGAGAACCTCACAGGGCAGGCCCCGTCGCCGTTCTCGGTGCGGGGCCTGTTCCGTGTCCGGAACAGGGAGGCGAACGTTCGTGCTGGCCGATGTGACCGACCTGCTGGCCTGCCCGCAGTGCCGGTCGCCGGTGGAACTCGACGAAGGCGCGATCCTGTGTGATGCAGGGCACGCCTTCGACGTGGCGCGTCAGGGCTACGTCACCCTGATGACGGGGGCCGGCGGCAAGTTCGACGGCGACAGCCCCGAAATGATCGCCGCACGTGCGGACTTCCTCGGCGGAGGCAGCTTCGACCCGCTGATGGATGCCGTCGCCGACGCGGTGGTGGCGGGCGCCGGGGCCGGCGACGATCCCCGGATCCTCGAGATCGGCGCGGGCACAGGCCACTACCTGGCGCGCGTCCTCGACGCCACCCCGACCGGCCGGGGGATCGGGCTGGACGTGTCCAAGTACGCGGCCCGTCGCATCGCCAGGGCACACCCGCGTGCGGGGGCGGTGGTTGCGGACGTGTGGCAACACCTTCCGGTGCGTGACCACGTCCTCAGCCACGTCCTGTGCGTGTTCGCGCCCCGCAACGCCGACGAGGCGCACCGGGTGCTGGCCGAGCACGGCTCCCTGGTGGTCCTCACGCCCACGGAGCGGCACCTGGGGGAACTCGTGGACCTGCTCGGCATGGTCCGGGTGGACGACCGCAAGGTCGAGCGGCTCGGGGCCGCGATGTCCGGGCGGTTCGAGCGCACCGGCCACGTGGCGGTGGAGTACCCGATGTCGTTGTCGCACCTCGACGTGACCCGCCTGGTGGGGATGGGGCCGTCGGCGCGGCACCTGACATCCGAGCGGCTCGCGTCCTCGATCGCGGCGCTGCCGCAGGAATATCCGGTGACGGCGTCGGTGACGGTGTCCACCTACACCCGGCTCTGAGCGTCAGCGGCGCGACAGCGCGTCCTGGTAGACGTCGAGGGTCTGCTGCGCGATGGCTGCCCAGGAGAACTCGGCTATCGCCCGCGCCCGCCCGGCCTTGCCCATGGCCTCGGCGGTGCCGACGTCGGAGACGATCGCGTTGACCGACTCGGCCAGCGCCTGCTCGAACGCCTCCGGCTCGTACGAGTTGTAGTGCACCAGACGGCCGGTGACCCCGTCCTCGACCACCTCCGGGATGCCGCCGACGTCGGACGCCACGACCGCGGTCTCGCAGGCCATGGCCTCGAGGTTCACGATCCCCAGCGGCTCGTACACGGACGGGCACACGAAGACGGTTGCGGCCGACAGGATTTCCCGCACCTGTTCGGTGGGGAGCATTTCGCGCACCCAGAACACGTTGCCACGGTGCGCCGCGAGCGCGGCGACGGCCTGCTCGGTCTCGGCGGCGATCTCCGGGGTGTCGGGGGCGCCCGCGCACAGCACCAGCTGGATCTCGGGCGCGAAGTGGTGTGCTGCGGCGATCAGATGACCGACGCCCTTCTGCCGCGTGATGCGGCCGACGAACGCCACCATCGGCTGGTCCGGGTCGACGCCGATCTTCGCGAGGGCGGAGTCTCTCGGACCTGCGGGTCCCGCGTGCCAGACCGACGTGTCGATCCCGTTGCGCACCACGTGGACCCGGTGCGGGTCGACGAACGGGTACGCGTCGAGGACGTCGAGTCGCATCCCGGCGCTCACGGCGATCACCGCATCGGCGTGCTCGACGGCGTTGCGCTCGGACCACGAGGAGATGCGGTAGCCGCCGCCCAGTTGCTCGGCCTTCCACGGCCTCCGCGGCTCGAGGGAGTGGGCGGTGAGGATGTGGGGCACGTCGTACAGCGCGGACGCCAGATGGCCGGCGAGGCCGGTGTACCAGGTGTGCGAGTGCACGACGTCGGCGCCCGTCGCGGCGTCCGCCATCCGCAATTCGGCGGACAGCGTCGCGAGCGCCGGATTGGCCCCGGCCAGCGCGGGATCGGGGGTGTGCACGACCGCCCCGACGCGCGGAGCACCCATACAATGCACGTCCACCTCGCACAGCTGCTTCAACTGAGCAACCAGTTCGGTGACGTGTACACCCGCACCGCCATAGATCTCCGGTGGGTATTCCTTCGTCATCATCGCCACCCGCACCGGCCTAACGTAACCGTCCGGGCGGCTTCGGGCCACCGCTCTCGGACACATTCGGGTATCGGAGAAATTGTGAGTCGGCGCTTCGCTGGCGGGGGGAGTGGCCGCCCGATAGGTTGACAGGGTGAGGAGCCAGCCACATGTGCTTGGAATCGTGCTCGCCGGCGGCGAGGGCAAACGTCTCTATCCGCTCACCGCGGATCGGGCGAAGCCTGCTGTGCCTTTCGGAGGCGCCTACCGGTTGATCGATTTCGTGCTCAGCAATTTGGTCAATGCGGGATACCTCCGCCTGTGTGTTCTGACGCAGTACAAGTCGCACTCGTTGGACCGCCACATCTCTCAGACGTGGCGACTGTCCGGGTTCGCGGGTGAATACATCACTCCCGTTCCCGCGCAGCAGCGTCTGGGTCCGCGCTGGTATACCGGCAGTGCGGACGCGATCCTGCAGTCGCTGAACCTCGTCTACGACGAGGATCCCGAGTACATCGTCGTGTTCGGCGCCGACCACGTGTACCGGATGGACCCGGAGCAGATGGTGCAGCACCACATCGAGTCGGGCGCCGGAGTGACGGTGGCCGGGATCCGGGTGCCGCGCAGCGAGGCGTTCGCGTTCGGCTGTATCGACAGCGACGAGTCGGGCCGCATCGTGCAGTTCCTCGAAAAGCCGGCACATCCGCCGGGGACCCCGGACGACCCCAACATGACGTTCGCGTCGATGGGTAACTACGTGTTCACCACCAAGGTGCTCGTCGACGCCATCCGGGCCGACTCCGAGAACTCCGACTCCGATCACGACATGGGCGGCGACATCATCCCCGCGCTCGTCGAGGCGGGCGAGGCGTCCGTGTACGACTTCAAGGACAACGTCGTCCCCGGCGCCACCGACCGCGACCGGGGCTACTGGCGGGACGTGGGAACGCTCGACGCGTTCTACGACGCCCATATGGATCTCGTGTCGGTCCACCCGATCTTCAACCTCTACAACCGGCGCTGGCCGATCCGCGGCGAGACGGAGAACCTGGCGCCCGCCAAGTTCGTGCAGGGCGGCCTCGCGCAGGAGTCCGTGGTCGGGGCCGGGTGCATCCTGTCGGCGGCGACGGTGCGCAACTCCGTGCTCAGCTCCAATGTGATGGTCGACAGCGGTGCGACCGTGGAGGGCAGCGTCCTGATGCCGGGTGTGCGCATCGGCAAGGGCGCCGTCGTGCGCCGCGCGATCCTCGACAAGAACGTGGTCGTCGGCGACGGGGAGATCATCGGCGTCGACCTCGAGCGCGACAAGCAGCGCTTCGCCGTCAGCAACGGCGGAGTCGTGGCCATCGGCAAGGGCGTCTGGATCTAGCGGGAGGGCCCCGGAAACGGGGCTCTCGGAGTGGGGACGGTTTCTGAGCCGGGGACGCCGCTCAGAGCTTGGACGCGCAGAGCAGGCCGTCGCCGATCGGCAGCAACACCCGGATCAGCTTGTCGTCCTCGGCGAGTGCCTTGGCGGCCTCGCGGACGGCGACGGTCGCGGCGTCCCGCTGGCTCGGGTCGACGACCCGGCCCCCGTGCAGCGCGTTGTGCAGCACGATCGCGCCGCCCGGGCGCAGCAGCCGAACTCCTTCGCGGACGTAGTGCGGGTGGTCGACCGGTGCACTGTCGACGAACACCAGGTCGTACGCCCCGTCGGCGAGTCGCGGCAGGACGTCGAGTGCCCGGCCGTTGATCAGCCTCGTCCGGGCGGGTGCGATGTCGTTGGTCCGGAACGACAGCTTGGCGGCCCGCTGGTGCTCGGGTTCACTGTCGATGGTGGTGAGGACGCCGTCCTCGCGCATGCCCCGGAGCAGCCACAGGCTGCTCACACCCGCGCCGGTGCCGACCTCGACGACAGTCTTGGCGTCCAGCATGCGGGCAAACAGGGCGAGCGCAGCACCGACCGCGGGAGGTACCGGTTCGGCACCGAGGTCGTCCGCCCGCTCCCTGGCCGCACCGAGGGCCTCGTCTTCACGGACAGCCCCTTCTGCGTGGGTGAGTATCCGTTCGGCGTTTGTCTGCACGCACATGAGGTTATCGGGGTCTCGTCATCGCCGCTGCGAGGCGCGCTCGACAACAATGCCGTGACCCGGCGCGGCGCGATTCTCAGGAATACCTCAGCTTGCTCACACCGCACACATATCGGGGTGGGAAAGAGTAAGCCCAACGCCAGATCCGAAGACCGCCCGGCGGGGAGATCACGACGACGGAGGAAAAGTCCGAGAGCCCGGGAACAAATCCCGGCTCCCGGGAGTTGACGCCTATACCACGTCCAGTGATCTGCGGTCCTGAGTAGGAGGATCCACTTAACTCGATGAGCAACCACACGATGGCTCCAGACGAGAGAAACACCGACGAGCAGCTGTCGGACGCCGAGCTGACGGGCACCGCTGTGTTCGATGCCACAGGCGAGAAATCCGCCATGCCGTCGTGGGACGAACTCGTCCGCGAGCACGGCGACCGAGTCTACCGGCTGGCCTACCGGCTGTCGGGCGACGCGCAGGACGCCGAGGATCTCACCCAGGACACATTCATCCGGGTGTTCCGATCCCTGTCCGACTACCAGCCCGGCACGTTCGAGGGCTGGTTGCACCGCATCACCACCAACCTCTTCCTCGACATGGTCCGCCGCCGGAACCGCATCCGCATGGAAGCGCTCCCCGAGGACTACGATCGGGTCCCGGCCGACGGGCCGAACCCCGAGGAGATTTACCACGACGCCCGCCTGGACGCCGATCTGCAGGCAGCGCTCGATTCGCTGGCCCCGGAGTTCCGCGCCGCGGTCGTGCTGTGTGACATCGAAGGACTGTCCTACGAGGAGATCGGTGCCACACTGGGTGTGAAGCTCGGAACCGTGCGTAGCCGCATCCACCGCGGCAGGCAGGCTCTGCGTGAGCATCTGGCTGTGAACGGAAAGGTTGACTCCGATCAGATCGGCGTCGGGTAGTTACCAGGAGGGACGAATGACGCAGGGGCGTGTACCTCGCCAGTTTGGCTCCACCGAACACTTGGCGAGTGAGGCGATCGCCGCCTTCGTCGACGGTGAACTCCGCATGTCCGCTTATCTGCGCGCCGCCCACCACCTGTCGATCTGCGCCGAGTGTGCGTTCGAGGTCGACTCCCAGCAGCAGGCGCGGCGTGCTCTGCGTCGCAGCGGTGACGTCGCGATGCCCTCGGGTCTGCTGGGTCTGCTGAGTCAGATCCCCAGCTGCAACCAGGGCGAGCCCTCCGACAAGTCCCCGTTCGACTCCCACACCCCGGATTCGCCGGTCACGAGCGAGTACTCGATCACCAGCCGGATCTGGTCCCGGCGTTGGCGCCGTTGAGCGCAGCCGGACCGACGACGGCGGTGTCCGCGCCCGGCGGGGCATCGGTGATACTGGGGCGCGTGACTGACGCACACGAGGGGGACACGACAGCGTGACGGCGGATTACAAGACTCCGGGTTCCGACGCGACGGTGCCCGACGGTCCCGTGGCGGACGAGTCGGGCACGCTGCGTCCGGCGGACGCCCCACGGCTCGATCCGAGGCCCGTCTACCGGCCGCGGATCGATGCGGCGTCCAGCCGCGCATTCGGCCGACCGGGTGGCGTCACCGGTTCCTTTGCTCCGTCGGATACCCGGCGTGAGAGCGAACCCTCGATGAAGGTCGGTGCACCCGACCCCGTGCTGGCGGAGGCGTTCGGCCGTCCGGACGGCGAGGTCGACACCATTCAGCGCGATCCCCACCGCAAGACCGCCGCCCCGGCAATCGAGGCCCCGCCCGCGGACCCGTGGCGCGACCCCGCAGCGGGTGTCGAACTCGGCTCCCCGGCGTTGCACGCCACGGAACACTCGCGACCGCCCGCCCCCGCCCTCAGCGCCCGAGAGGTCCTGTTCGGCGGCAAGGTGGCGCCGAAAGCGCTCGCCGCGCTGGGCGGAATCGCGCTCGCGATCGGTCTGGTCGGTGGCCTGCTCGCCGCAGTGATCACCGCCGATCGCAGCTCGCTGACCAGTGACAGCGTCACCCTCGTCCAGGGCGGCGACGAGGACCTCGGCCAGTCGCCCGTCGCGCAGGTCGCGGACGCCGTCCTGCCCTCCGTCGTGTCCATCCAGGTGGCGGTCGGTGACCAGGGCAGTACCGGTTCGGGTGTCGTCATCGACGGCGCCGGTTACATCGTCACCAACAATCACGTCATCTCCGCCGCCGCCACCGCCCCCGACGGCGGCAAGATCCAGGTGATCTTCTCCGACGGAACCAAGGCCGACGCCCAGATCGTCGGTCGCGACATCAAGACCGACCTGGCCGTGCTCAAGGTCTCCGCCGACAATCTGACGGTCGCAGAACTCGGCAGGTCCGGGGACGTGCAGGTCGGTGAGGACGTCGTCGCCGTCGGTTCGCCCCTCGGACTCAGCAAGACCGTCACCCGAGGCATCGTCAGTGCCCTGCACCGCCCGATGCGGCTGTCCGGCGAGGGCTCCGACACGAATGCCGTCATCGACGCCGTCCAGACGGACGCCGCCATCAACCACGGCAACTCGGGCGGCGCGCTCGTCGACGACACCGGCCGGGTGATCGGCATCAACACCGCCATGCTCAGCGAATCCGGTGGCTCGGTGGGTCTCGGCTTCGCGATTCCCATCGACGACGTCACCACGGTCGCTCAGACCCTCATCCGGGACGGGCAGATGCATCACCCGGACATCGGCGTCAACGCCCGCACCGTCGTCAACGACAACACCAGCGGAGCTCAGGTGGCCAACGTCCGCTCGGACAGCCCGGCCGCGCGGGCGGGCATCGTCGAGAACGACGTCATCGTCAAGGTCGGCGACCGCACGGTCACGAGCGCCGACGAGTTGGTCGTCGCCGTCAACCTGCAGAAAATCGGCGAGCCCGTCCGGGTTCAGCTGATTCGCGAGGGCCGGCTCGTCGATGTCGACGTGACCCCGGCCTCCGACTGACTCGAGAGGTTGCTGTGAAATCGCTCCGCCACCTGGGCATGCACCCACACCGCACAGTAGGCTGACCACGTGTTCGGCAACATTGGTTGGGGCGAGTTCATGGTCCTCCTCGTCGCGGCTCTGGTCATCTTGGGACCCGAGCGGCTTCCGGGTGCGATCAGCTGGGTTACGAAGTCATTGAGGCAGGTCCGTGAGTATGCGAGCGGCGCCAGCCAGCAACTCAAGGACGAACTCGGCCCGGAGTTCGAGGATCTCCGCAAACCGCTGGCGGATCTCAATCAGCTCCGCGGAATGACGCCGCGTGCGGTCATCACCAAACACCTTCTCGACGGTGACGATTCGATTCTCACCGGAAACTTCGACAAGCCGAGTTCGGTGTCGTTCGACAAGTCGAATCCGGGAACGAAGGCCGTCAGCGCCGATCCGTCGACGCCCACTGCTCCGCAGAACAAGCCGCTCGTGGCGGGCGAGCGCCCCCCGATCGACCTCGACGCCACGTAGGCCCCTCGGGCTCGTGCGCCTTTGTGGTCGCTGGAGCAACCGGAAAGGCGCACGAGCACGGAGTGCCTAGAGGTGCCGGGTGGTGTCGATCCCCAGCGACATTCCGGCGAGCCCGCGCTTGCGGACGGCCAACTTGTCCGCGATGTCGCGGAGTGCCGTCGCGGCCGGCGAATCCGGCTGGCCGAGGACGATGGGGACGCCGCCGTCGCCGCCCTCCCGGACAGCCTGCTCGAGCGGGATCTGTCCGAGCAGCGGCACCTTCGCGCCCACCGCCTTCGTGAGGCGGTCGGCGACGGCTTGACCGCCGCCGGAACCGAAGATGTCCATCCGGCTGCCGTCGGGCAGATCCATCCACGACATGTTCTCGACGACGCCGACGATGCGCTGACGGGTCTGCAGGGCGATGGCACCGGCGCGCTCGGCCACCTCGGCAGCGGCCTGCTGCGGGGTGGTGACGACGAGGATCTCCGCGCCGGGGATCAGTTGCGCGACGGAGATGGCGACGTCGCCGGTTCCCGGCGGCAGATCGAGCAGCAGAACGTCGAGATCGCCCCAGAAGACGTCGGCGAGGAATTGCTGCAGCGCGCGGTGCAGCATCGGTCCACGCCACACGACCGGGGTGTTGCCCTGGGTGAACTGGGCGATGGAGATCATCTTCACGTCGTGCGCGACGGGCGGCATGATCATGCGTTCGACCTGCGTGGGCTTGGCGTCGGTGCCGAGCATGCGGGGAACGGAATGTCCGTAGATGTCGGCGTCGAGCACACCCACCGACAGTCCGCGGGCGGCCAGTGCGGCGGCCAGGTTGACGGTGACACTGGACTTGCCGACGCCGCCCTTGCCGGACGCGACCGCGTAGACGCGGGTGAGGGAACCGGGCTGGGCGAACGGGATGACGGGCTCGGCCGAGTCTCCGCGCAACGACTTGCGGAGTTCGGTGCGCTGCTCGTCGCTCATCACGTCGAGTTCGACGCGGATCGCACCGACGCCGGGGACGTCCGCCACGGCTTTGGTGACACGGTCGCTGATCTCGGTCCGCATCGGGCAGCCCGCGGTGGTCAGGTAGATCGCGATGTCGACGCTGTCGTCGGGCGCGATGTCGATGCTCTTGACCATCCCGAGTTCGGTGATCGGTTTCCGGATCTCGGGATCCTGGACGCGCGCCAGGGCGCTACGTACAGCGGACTCGCTCAGGACTGGCATGACTCAATGGTAAGGATGTGCGCTCAGTGGATGCGCGGCAGGTCCGCAGCCGCCGGGATGATCCCGCTGGAGTAGCCGGCGGACCATGCGAGCACGTTGGCCACGTAGGCGGCGGAGTTGTTGTACCGGTGCACGGCCTTCGCCGCCTGAATCGGATCCTTGACGTTCAATCCGCCGTCGCACAGGTACTTTCCGGTGGTCAGCGCGGAGTCGAAGACGTTCTGCGGGTCGGCGACGCCGTCGCCGTTGCCGTCGCCCGCGTATCGGTTCCAGGTCTCGGGCAGGAACTGGGTGGGGCCGACGGCGCGGTCGTAGTTGCTGTCGCCGTCCAGCTTGCCGCCGTCGGTGTCGCGGATGACGGCGTTGCCGCCGAGGCTGCCGTCGAGGACCGGGCCGAGGACGGGGTTGAGCATGTTGCCCTTGTCGTCGGTCTTGCCGTCGTAGGCGTGGGTGGACTCGACGCGGCCGATCCCGGCGATGAGCGTCCAGTACATGCCGCAACCCGGCTGCTCGACCGCGAGAATGCGTTCGGCGTTCTGGTAGGCCGCGACGTTGACGGCGGGGATGCCGAGTGCGCCCTGCGCGATGCTCGTCGGGAGCGGCGGCGTGGCCTGGACGGGTGCGAGTGCCGGCGGCGCGGGCGCTGCCTCGACCGCGGGTGCGGACTCGGCGGCGGTCTCCGCGACGGGGGTGACGGCTTCTGCGGCCTCGGGTGCGGTGTCGGTCGCCTCCTGGGCGACGTCGGCGACCTCCGACGAGGAACTCGTGGACAGGAACGGGACCTTGGGTGCGGCGCCGGCCGTGTTGGCTGCGGTGATCAGTCCGATGGGGACGAGTCCGGTAAGCGCGATGACCGAATTGCGGCGGATATGGGAATCCGTCTTCTTGTTGTGCCGACCCACTCGATTGCCTCCTGCGACCCCCGTCTTGGGGTGTTCCGTTCAACTGACCGGATCGAGGCTACCTGATTCGATATCTTTCCGTTATTCAAACGTGATCAAACGGACTTGTATCGGAGGGTTCCGTTACTCGGAGCGCACGTGAGCGAGGGTAACGAACACGGCAAGGTCACGCCAGGACGCAGCGTGGTCGGCCGATGAAGAGTGAGCGGGTCGACAGCACACGAACCCGGTGACCCACACGCGTCGCCGCGCGCCCTGCGAGATGGCAGGGCGCGCGGCGGACGCGGGGGTGATTACCGGGGAGCGGTGACAGCCGGAGCGGTGGCCGGGGGCGCGACCGGAGCGGGGGCGCCCGGGTCGGGCACGGCGGCCGCGGGAGCCGACGGATCGGCGGGCGGGCAGAAGAACAGACAGGGCAGTTGTGGCAGCGGCGGGAGCCCGGGAATCGGCGGTGCCGGAGCGGGCGTCGTGGGGGCAGCGGCACCGCCCGTCGACGGCTGCGGGGTGGTCGCGAGATCGCGGGGGAGGTCCGATGCGGCAGCGGCAGCGGCAGCGTCGGCGACCCGTCCAGGCGACGGCGAGGCCGACTCCGCCAGCTGGCCCGGCGTCGGAGTTCCCCCGTTCCTGTACGCGTTCGACCAGGTGATGACGTTGGCGGCGTATGCGGCCGAGTTGTTGTAGCGCAGGACCGCGCGGGTCTCCTGGAGCGGATCGCGGAGGTCGAGACCGCCCGAGCAGAGGTACCGGGCCGCCGCCAGCGTCGCGTCGAACACGTTGTTGGGATCGGCCACGCCGTCCGCGTTGCCGTCCGACGCGTACTTGGCCCACGTGGACGGAATGAACTGCATCGGTCCGACGGCGCGATCGTGCGCGGGGTCGCCGTCCGTGGCGCCGCGGTCGGTGTCACGGATGATCTCGTTGCCCGCCAGCCTGCCGTCGAGAACCGGACCCAGGATCGGGGTGATCGTGGTGCCCACCGAGTCGGTCCGGCCGCCGCCGGCGTGCCCCGATTCGATGCGGCCGATGCCGGCCAGCAGATGCCACGGCAGACCGCACTTGGGGGACTCCGTCATCATCTCGAGTTCCGCGGACCGGTACGCGTTGAGCACGATCTCGGGGATGCCCAGAGCGCTCAAAATCACCGGTGCGGCGATGAGACCGGTGCCGGACGGCGACGTAGAAGATAGGGGAGATGTGGGATTTGTCACGGCGGGTGCCGGGGCGGGCGGCGGGGGCGCGGCCCGCTGCGATCGCGCGACCCGCGCTGTGGGCGCCACGATTCCCGCGGGCGGGAGGTACGAGGCGGGGGGAGTGCTTCCCGGCGTGACCGACGACGCTGCGAGGGCGGTCGCCGCACCGGTGGACGAGTAGGCGGTGGCGCTCACGGATGCGCCGCTGATCGCGGAACCGCCGGTCGAGGACCCGAGGGTGGCAACTGCGCCCACGGTCAGGGCAGTCACCGTCAACAGTCCACGTATCCGCACTCGATCACCCCCTGCGGTGCTCTTCGTCTGTGCACACCGCATACATCCGAGAAGATGTGACTGACGTTACATATCCGTGATTGGCCGTGCCGGAGTTTGGGGGGATTCGCCGGCGTCACTTCCGCCGGGTGCGCGTGTCTTCCTCGTCGGCCAGCAGCGTCCTGATCTCGTCGAGTTCGCGCCGCAGGTAATCGCGGGTGGCCACCTCGCCGATCGCGATGCGCAGCGCGGCCAGTTCCCGGGCGAGGAATTCGGTGTCCGCTTTCGTCTGCTCGGCGCGGGAGCGGTCCTCCTCGAGGGAGACGCGGTCGCGGTTCTCCTGGCGGTTCTGTGCCAGCAGGATGAGCGGCGCCGCGTAGGCGGCCTGGGTGGAGAATGCCAGGTTGAGGAGGATGAACGGGTAGGGATCCCACTGCAGGCGGACGGCGAAGACGTTGATGATGATCCAGACGATCACGATCACCGTCTGGATCATCAGGTAGCGGCCCGTGCCGAGGAACCGGGCGAAGTTCTCGCTGGCCCGTCCGACGGCCTCCACGTCATACGTGACCCGGAAGCGGCGGGTGCCGCGCGGGGTGTCGAGTCGCTGCCGGTCGGACAGGCTCCGGGCGGCTGCGCTGGGCGACTTCTCGCTCATCCGTCGATCTCCTCTTCACGCCAGTCCTCGGGGAGGAGGTGGTCCAGGACGTCGTCGACGGTGACCGCGCCGATCAGATGGTCCTCGTCGTCGACGACGGGCCCGCACACCAGGTTGTACGTCGCGAAGTAGCGCGTCACCGACGTCAGGGAGTCCTCGGGTGCCAGCCGCGGCATGTCGGTGTCGAGTAGTCCGCCGACCAGGCTCGCGGGCGGCTCGCGCAGCAGTTTCTGCAGGTGGACGCATCCCAGGTAGCGGCCGGTCGGTGTCGCGGTCGGTGGGCGGACGACGAACACCATGCTCGCGAGGGCGGGGGTGACGTCCGAGATCCGGGCCCGGGCAAGTGCCTCGGCGACCGTCGTCGACGCGGTGAGGACCACCGGCTCGGGAGTCATCAGTCCGCCCGCGGTGTCGGGCGAGTGCTCGAGCAGGCGGCGGACCGGCTCGGAGTCCTGCGGATCCATCAGCTGCAGCAGTGATTCGGCCTCGGTTTCGGGAAGCTCACCGAGGAGGTCGGCGGCGTCGTCGGGGTCCATGGCCTCGAGGACGTCGGCGGCCCGCTCCACCTCGAGGTGCATGAGCAGATCCGTCTGGTCATCGGCGGGCAGTTCCTGGACGACGTCGGCGAGGCGCTCGTCGTCGAGTGCGAGGGCGAGTTCGTGACGGCGTTTCTCCGGCAGGAGACGCATCGCGTTCGCGACGTCGGCGGCGCGCATCCCCTCGAACTGCGTGAGCAGGGCCGAGACGCCCTGGCCGGGCATCGCCAGGTCGGTCTGCGTGAGGCCCTGGACGTGCTGCCACCCGACGACGTGCATGGCGGCCCGACGGCCGAGCCTGCCGCGGTGCCCGCGCACCGCCACCTTCGACACCACCCAGTCCCGGGTGCGGGTCTGCTCGATACCCAGGTCGACGACGATGATGTCGGCGTCCCTCAGTTCCTCGAGTTCCGGGTCGTCCACGCGCACGTGGGAATCCGCAACCTGAGCGAGGGCCAGGACCTCGCCGGGCCGCTGCTGGAATCGGCGGAGACTGACGTTGCCCGTCGTGAGGGTCACCGAGCTGGGTTCGATCGCGGTGACGCGGAGCATCGGGACGAAGATACGTTTGCGCGTGAACAATTCGATGACCAGCCCGAGCACGCGCGGCTGCTGCCTGCCGACGCGGGCGGTGATCACCACGTCCCGGACGCGGCCGATCGACTCCCCGTCGGGGCCGAGTACCACCAGGCCGGCCAGCCTGGCTGCAAAAACCTTGTTCGCAGCTGCCATGATTGCCAGGCTAGATCGTTGTACAGAGATACAGGGAATCGAACACCTGCGAAAGTGGAGGATCGTCCGTCATGAGTTCCGTCTACAGGCCACGGCGATCTGTTCTCGCCGTTCCGGGCAGCAGCCGCAAGATGATCGACAAGGCGAAGGGGCTGCCCGCCGACGAGATCTTCCTCGATCTCGAGGACGCGGTGGCACCGCTCGCCAAGCAGGAAGCCCGCGGCACCATCGGCGACGCGCTCGCCGAGGACGGGTGGGGTGAGCAGATCAAGGTGGTCCGGGTCAACGACTGGACCACCGAGTGGACGTACGCCGACGTCGTCGAGGTCGTGGGGCGGGCGGGTGCCCACCTCGACGCGATCCTGCTGCCGAAAGTGCCGGACGCCAGCCATGTTCAGGCCCTGGACCTGCTGCTGACCCAGGTGGAGAAGGCCAACGGGCTCGAGGTGGGCCGGATCGGCATCGAACCGCAGATCGAGAACGCGATCGGGCTCACCAACATCAACGCGATCGCGACGGCGAGCCCGCGCGTGCAGACACTGGTGTTCGGTCCCGCCGACTTCATGGCGAGCATCAACATGCGCACGCTGGTCGTCGGGGAGCAGCCGGACGGCTACGACCGCGGCGACGCCTACCACCACATTCTGATGACCATCCTGATGGCGGCCCGCGCGCACGGGGTCCAGGCCATCGACGGCCCCTACCTCCAGATCCGCGACGTGGAGGCGTTCCGGCGGTCGGCGCAGCGCACGGCCGCGCTTGGCTTCGACGGCAAGTGGGTGCTGCATCCCACCCAGATCGAGGCGGCGAACGACGTGTTCAGCCCCCGCCAGGACGATTACGACCGGGCCGAACTGATCCTGGACGCCTACGAGTTCCACACGTCCGCGGCGGGCGGCGGTCGCGGTGCCGTGATGCTCGGCGACGAGATGATCGACGAGGCGAGTCGCAAGATGGCGCTCGTGATCTCCGCCAAGGGGCGCGCCGCGGGTATGAAACGGACCACCGAGTTCGTGCGACCCGACGCGAACTAGTCTCGGCAGGCAGAATGGTTCTCACAGGACAGATCCTGCGGTAACCACACGAGGAGACCAGCTGACGATGACGAATCCACTCGGACAGTCCAACGGGGCGCGGCGTGGGGCTCTGCCGGAACCCCCCACGGGCTGGCCCATCGGTTCGTATCCCACCTACGCGGAGGCGCAGCGCGCCGTCGACTACCTCTCCGATCAGGAGTTCTCGGTGGAGGACGTCACCATCGTGGGGGTCAACCTCATGCAGGTGGAGCGGGTGCTGGGCCGCCTCACCTGGGCGAAAGTGATTGGCGGGGGCATCGTTTCGGGCGCGTGGCTCGGTGTGTTCTTCGGTCTGCTGCTGGGCATCGTCACGGGCGGTTTCCTGGCGCCGCTCGTCGTCGGCATCGTCGGCGGCATCATCTTCGGGCTGATCTCCACGACGATCCCGTACGCGGCGACGCGGGGCACCCGGGATTTCGCGTCGACCATGCAGCTGGTCGCCGGGCGGTACGACGTGCTGTGCGAGCCGAAGTCGGCGGAGACGGCCAGGGACATGCTGGCCAAGCTGGCGCTCTGATCGGCGAGACCACGTCGATCGGCGGGTTGCGGTCGGGTCACGGATTGCGTCCTATTCGCGACGTTCGCCGTGATTTCACCCGGTTCGCCGGTGATGTCGGATAGGTTTACGGCGCAATGCGTGGGCCCCGGCCCTCGCCGAAACCGTGACCTGTCGGTGGAGCGCGTGTTCCGGCAGGAACCAATGTGCGGGCCCGCGTGCCCAGCCGTACCGCGACTGGATCCGTGAGGGCCGCTCGAGGAGGCGGCTGTGCTGCATCGCACCAAGCCCGGACGCTCGCTGAAGTGGGGACTGATCGGTGCGGCCACCGTCCTCACCGTTCCCCTGCTGGCCGCGTGCGGGTCGTCCGAAGACGGCATCGTCCTCAGTTTCTACACCGCCGCCGACGGTGCCGAACAGTACGCGGAGGCCGCGGCCAACTGCACGGCCGCAGCGGGCGGCCGGTACACCATCGAGCAACGCACGCTGCCGAAGGGCGCGGACGATCAACGCCTCCAGCTGGCCCGCCGGCTCACCGGCAACGACACGTCACTCGACATCATGACGCTCGACGTGGTGTGGACCGCCGAGTTCGCCGAGGCGGGCTGGGCGCTGCCGCTCCCACCCGGCATCGCGGCCGAGGTCACCGAGGGCACGCTCGAAGGCCCGCTCGAATCGGCCAAGTGGCAGGACCAGCTGTACGCCGCACCGCTGAACACCAACACCCAGTTGCTCTGGTACCGCAAGGACCTCATGCCGGACGGGCAGCCGCCGCAGACGTGGGATCAGATGATCGACATCGCGGAGGGGCTCGCCGCGGAGGGCCGCCCCAGCTGGATCGGGGTGCAGGGCAAGCAGTACGAGGGCCTGATGGTGTGGTTCAACACCCTGCTCGCGAGTGCGGGCGGGTCCGTCGTCGCCGACGACGGGACCACCGTGACGGTCGCGGACGGTGACGCCGCCCTGCAGGCGCTCGAGGTCATGAAGCGGGTCGCCACCGCGAAGGGTGCCGACCCGTCGGTTTCCCAGGGCGACGAGGCGTCGTCCCGGCTCGGGATGGAGAGCGGAAAGGCCGCGTTCGAGGTCAATTGGCCGTTCGTGTTGCCGGGCATGATCGAGAACGCCGAGAAGGGCGACCTCCCATTCATCGACGACAAGGGCAACCCGACGTCCGTGGACACCGGCAACACGGTGCTCACGGTCGACGGTCAGCAGAACTTCCTGCCGGCGCCGTACCCGTCGGTGATCCCCGGCCGGCCCGCCGAGGTGACGATCGGCGGATTCAACGTCGCGGTCGCGAAGACGAGCCAGCACCCGGACCTGGCGTTCGAGGCGGTGTCCTGCCTGCGGAACGAGGAGAACCAGCGCAACAACGCCGTCAACGGCGGTGTGCCGCCGACGCTGGCGAGCCTGTACGACGACCCGGCGTTCCAGGAGGCGTACCCCGCGTGGCGTGAGGTGCGGGAGAGCCTCGACACCGCGTCCGTCCGCCCGGTGTCTCCGGCGTACCAGAGCATTTCGACCCTGATCACCGCCACGTTGAATCCGGTCGGTGACATCGACCCGCCGCGGACCGTCGACGAACTCGCCGAACAGGTCCGCAAGGCGGTCAACTCGGAAGGGCTGATCCCGTGACGACCGAAACCGTGCAGGCGGACCGGGGCGAGGAGCCGAAAGTCGCCTCCAAGGGCCAGATCTCGGAGGGGAAGCGGGCCGAACGCCGGCTGGGGTTGTGGTTGGTGGCCCCCGCCGCGATCCTCATGATCGCGGTGACGGCCTATCCCGTCGTGTACGCGGTGTGGCTGAGCCTGCAGCGCTACGACCTCCGTTTCCCCGACGACCGCAAGTTCGTCGGACTCGCCAACTACGTGTCGGTGCTGACGGACGGGTACTGGTGGCAGGCGTTCTGGGTGACGGTGGGCATCACCGTCGTGTCGGTGGTGATCGAGTTCGTCCTGGGCCTGATCCTGGCGCTCGTGATGCACCGGACGCTGGTGGGGAAGGGCCTCGTCCGGACGGTGGTGCTGATTCCGTACGGCATCGTCACCGTCGCCGCCGCGTACAGCTGGTACTACGCGTGGACGCCGGGAACCGGGTATCTCGCGAACCTGCTGCCCGACGGCAGCGCCCCGTTGACGGAGCAGATCCCGTCGCTCGCGATCATCGTGCTCGCCGAGGTGTGGAAGACGACGCCGTTCATGGCGCTGCTGCTGCTCGCCGGGCTCGCCCTCGTTCCCGACGACCTCCTCAAGGCCGCGCAGGTCGACGGCGCCGGGGCGTGGACGCGGCTGGTGCGGATCATCCTGCCGCTGATGAAACCCGCGATCCTTGTGGCGCTGCTGTTCCGCACCCTCGACGCGTTCCGGATCTTCGACAACATCTACGTTCTCACCAAGGGCGCCAACGACACCGGGTCGCTGTCGATCCTCGGTTACGACAACCTGTTCAAGGCGTTCAACCTCGGTATCGGCTCGGCGATCAGCGTCCTCATCTTCCTGTGCGTCGCGCTGCTCGCGTTCGTGTTCATCAAGCTCTTCGGCGCGTCGGCTCCCGGGGCCGACACGGAAGGAAACCGATAACCATGGCCGTCGTCGACACTCCTCGCCGCAAGATCAGCTGGTCCGTGGTCAACCTGCTGGTCCTGTTGTACGCGCTGGTCCCGGTGCTGTGGATCGCCAGCCTGTCGTTCAAACCCGCGGGAACGATCAAGGACGGCAAGTTCATTCCGCAGAAGTGGACCCTCGACAACTACCGCGGCATCTTCGAGACCAACGCGTTCACCAGCGCGCTGATCAACTCCATCGGCATCGGGCTCATCTCCACGGTGATCGCCGTCGTCATCGGCACCATGGCCGCCTACGCCATTGCCCGCCTCGACTTCCCGGGAAAGAAACTGCTGGTCGGGGTGGCGCTGCTGATCGCGATGTTCCCGCAGATCTCCCTCGTGAGCCCGCTGTTCGACATCGAGCGCAGGCTCGGGCTGTTCGACACCTGGGCGGGCCTGATCCTGCCGTACATCACGTTCGCGCTTCCGCTGGCCATCTACACGCTGTCCGCCTTCTTCAAGGAGATCCCGTGGGAGCTGGAGAAGGCGGCCAAGATGGACGGCGCCACCCCGGCGCAGGCATTCCGGAAGGTGGTGGCACCACTGGCGGCGCCGGGCATCGTGACCGCCGCGATCCTGGTCTTCATCTTCTGCTGGAACGATCTGCTGTTCGCGATCTCGCTGACCTCGACGGAACGGTCCATCACCGCGCCTGCCGCGATCGCGAACTTCACCGGCGCCTCCCAGTTCGAGGAGCCGACGGGCTCGATCGCCGCGGCCGCGATGGTGATCACGATCCCGATCATCATCTTCGTGCTGTTCTTCCAACGACGCATCGTGGCCGGCCTGACCTCCGGCGCAGTGAAGGGATAATTTTGTGGCCGAAATCGTGCTCGACAAGGTGACGAAGCTGTACCCGGACGGCGCCAAGGCGGTGAGCGACGTCGACATCACGATCGCCGACGGCGAATTCATCATCCTGGTCGGGCCGTCCGGTTGCGGAAAGTCGACCACTCTCAACATGATCGCCGGGTTGGAGGACATCTCGTCCGGTGAGCTGCGGATCGCGGGGGAGCGGGTCAACGAGAAGGCGCCGAAGGACCGCGACATCGCCATGGTGTTCCAGTCGTACGCGCTGTACCCGCACATGACGGTGCGGCAGAACATCGCGTTCCCGCTCACCCTGGCGAAGATGTCGAAGTCGGACATCGCGGCGAAGGTGGACGACGCCGCCAAGATCCTCGACCTCACCCAGCACCTCGACCGCAAACCCGCCAATCTGTCGGGCGGTCAGCGGCAGCGGGTCGCGATGGGCCGGGCCATCGTCCGCAGCCCCAAGGCGTTTCTGATGGACGAGCCGCTGTCGAACCTCGACGCCAAACTCCGCGTCCAGATGCGCACCGAGATCGCCCGGCTGCAACAGCGACTCGGCACCACCACGGTCTACGTCACGCACGATCAGACCGAGGCGATGACGCTCGGCGACCGGGTGGTGGTGCTGCGCGGCGGCGTGGTTCAGCAGATCGGGGCGCCGCAGGATCTGTACGACCACCCGAACAACCTGTTCGTCGCGGGTTTCATCGGCTCGCCGTCGATGAACTTCTTCCCGGGACAGCTCACCGCCGACGGGGTGTCGACGCCGCTCGGCGAGTTCGGGCTGCCCCCGGAGACGCGCGACAAGATCGGGTCGTCGAACACGGCGAAGGACGTCGTCGTCGGGATCCGTCCCGAGCACTTCGAGGACGTGGCGCTCGTCGACGAGGGACAGCGGGCGGCCGGTGCCACGTTCACGGCCAACGTCGAGGTGCTCGAGTCGATGGGTTCGGACAAGTACGCCTATTTCACGGCCGAGGGTCCGCAGGTGACGTCCCGGGAACTCGAGGAACTCGCCGCCGACTCGGGTACCGCGGTCGCGGGCGGCGGGCAGCTGGTCGCCCGGTTGTCGACCGAATCGTCCGCGGCGCACGGCAGGCCGGTGGAACTGTGGTTCGACCGGGCGAAGATCGCCCTGTTCGATCAGGACTCGGGGGCGAACCTCACCCTCTGACCGGGGCGTGGCGCTCACCCGAACCGCGGGTGTTCGCCCCGCCGAGGCCGCCGACCGTGCCCCACTCGGCGGCGAGGGCGGTCGCGTGCACCTCGTCCTCCTCCTCATCGGACGGGGTGCGGGTGGTGCGGGTGATCCCGAAGAACGGCAGCAGTCCGGCGAGGGCGGCGGCGGTCGCACCGACGACGAACGCGATCACGTACGCCGATTCGGTCGGGACGTCGGTCCCGGGGAGGGTGATCCCGGCGAGCAGGGTCGCGAGCAGCGCGCTGGCGACCGAGCTGCCCACGGACCGGGCGATCGAGTTGATGCTGTTCGCGACGCCGGTCTCGTCCTGCCGGACCTCGGCCACGAGCAGCGACGGCAGCGACGCGTAGGCGAGGCTGATGTACGTGTTGATCAGCACGATCGCCGCAATGACTTCCCACGTGCGGTCGTGGGCGAAGACGAACACGACGAAACCGCTCACCCCGACGACGCTCGCGGCGATCAGGACGGCGCGGGAACCGAAGCGGTGGATCAGTCTTCCGCTCAGGATCGACGCGAGGACGCCGCTGATCGCGCCCGGCAGCAGATATACGGTGCTGGCCTCGAGGACGGTGGCCCCRAAGCCGTACCCGGCGACCGCGCGCGGCGTCTGGACGAAGTACGAGCTGCCCAGGAACATCACGAACATCGACATGCCCACCACCAGGGCGGACAGATGGGTGACCAGAACGGGTGGGTTGGTCAGCAGCCGAGGCGCGACGAGTGGATCGGTGATCCGGCGTTCGAAGAGGAACCAGCCGATCAGAACCAGGATCCCGGCGACTCCGCTGGCGATTGTGACGGGCGACGTCCAGCCCCAGGTGCCGCCCTCGGCGAGCGGGAGCAGGACGAGGACCAGGCCGGCGGCGAGACCGACAGCGCCGACCCAGTCGATGGAACCCGTGCCTGCGCGGGGGCGGCGGGGGATGGCGATCCAGGCGAGGACGAGTCCCGCCGCGGTGATGGCCGAGGACAGCCAGAAGACGCGGTGGAAGTCGGCGCCGTCGGAGACCAGCACACCGGTGAGGACGATGCCGAAACATCCGCCGAAACCGAGAGTGCCGGAGAAGATCCCCATCGCCCCGGTCAGCCTCTCGGCCGGAAGTTCGTCGCGCAGCACCGCGATGCCRATGGGGAACAGCGCGAACGACACACCCTGGAGCACACGGGCGAAGATCAGCACCCCCACGGACGTCGACACCGCACCGATCAGGGAGCCGAGCAGCACGACCATGAGCACCCCGAGCAGGACGGGTCGTTTGCCGCGGAGGTCGGCGAGGCGGCCGAGGACGGGTGTCGCGGTGGCGGCTGCGAGGAGGTTCGCGGTGAGGAGCCAGCCGACGGCGGTGGGGCCGACGTCGAGTTGCGCGCCGATGGTCCCGACGATCGGTACCACCAGTGTCTGCAGAACGGCGACAATCATCACGACGAAGCACATGACGGGCAGGAGAGCCCTGGCGGCGGTTGTCGGTCCGGCGGCCATGGGGGTCCTCCTGCAGGGGTCGGTGAACGGGCGTACACCAATACGGTACTGGGGCTAACTAACGAAGGGGTGCACGGTGGGGTCTGAACGCATGTCGAATCGAGCGCTGGGCCGGGCGACGCTGGCCAGGCAATCGCTGCTGAGCCGTTCGGAACTGTCCCCGCTCGACATGATCGAGCACCTCTGCGGACTGCAGGCGCAGGCGCCGGCCTCGCCGTACTTCGCGCTGTGGGCGCGGCTCAGGCGGTTTCGCGCCGAGTCGCTGTCGGATCTCGTCGAGAACCGCGCGGTGGTGCGGATCGTCGCGATGCGCGGGACGGTGTTCGCGTTGTCCGCGCCCGACGCCCTCTCGTTCCGTCCGCTGGCGCAACCGCTGCTCGACCGGGACCTCCACACGAACACGCAGCACCGGTCGAGTCTCGACGGAATCGACCTCGACGCGCTCGCGGCCGCGGGACGCGAACTGGTGCGCGAGAAACCCCGCACCCAGTCGCAGATGCGGTCGCTGCTCGAGCAGCGGTTCCCCGGGCGTGACGGTGCCGCGCTCGCCCACGGGGTGCGGGGACTGGTCCCGATGGTCCAGGTGCCGCCGCGCGGGCTGTGGGGCAGGTCGGGGCAGCCGGCGCTGGCGACGCTGGAGTCGTGGGTGGGCCGCCCGCTCTCCGCCGCGCCGTCCATCGACACGATGCTCCTTCGCTACCTCGCCGCGTTCGGCCCGGCGAGCGCGCGGGACGCCCAGGCCTGGTCGGGGCTGACCCGGCTCGGCGAGGTCCTGGACCGGCTGCGGCCCGGGCTCCGGGTGTTCGCGGGGGAGTCGGGGCCGGAACTGTTCGACCTTCCCGACGCGCCCCGGCCGGACCCGAACACCCCTGCGCCTGTCCGCATCCTCGCGCCGTTCGACAACGTGTTGCTCTCGCACGCGGACCGCGGGCGCCTCGTCGACGACGACGTGCGGAAGAAGATCTTCACGCAGAACGGCATCGTCAAACCGGCCGTGCTCGTGAACGGCAGGGTCGCGGCGTTCACCACGACGGTGGTCGAGAAGTCCCGTGCGGTACTCGACGTGGAGCCGCTGGCGACGATCGCGAAGACGCACCGCACCGCGATCGAGGCGGAGGGCAGGCGACTGCTGAAGTTCGCTCACCCCGAGGCGACCGAACGCGCCGTGCGGTTCACCGGATTAATCAGAGGAAGCGTGGCCCTTCAGGGCCGGGAGGAAGCTGATTCTGTACTGCGCGATCGCGCGTAGCGGGGTCGCTTTCTTTCGTGGGTTCTGGTCATTTTTGGTTGGTGATGTACTCGGCGACGATGGCGAGTGGGGCTCCGCCTGCGGGGGCGGCGAAGTAGGACGGTGACCAGAAGTGATTGCCCCACAGGTATTTCTGRATGTGGTCGGGGAACTCTTGGCGCAGGTATCGAGCGGAGACGCCCTTGAGGCTRTTGACCAGGGTGGAGAGTTGCACGGTAGGTGGGTAGTGGATCARTAGGTGGACGTGGTCGGTTTCTCCGGTGAACTCGGTCAACGTTGCGCCGAACTTGTCACACACCTCTGCCATGATTRCCCGCATCGGGTCAGCATCGGGTCGGTGAACGCACCGCGACGATCAGGGAAAGGCGCAGGGTGTGAAGCGGATCGTYGTCGTSAAGCTGGCTCCCACCCCGGAGCAGTATGTGGCGCTGAAATCGACACTGGAGTTGTGCAATGCGGGGGCGAACATGGTTGCGCAGCTCGCGCACACCGCCGCTGATCGGCGCCCGTTCGCGCTGCAAAAAGCGGGTCTATGCCCAGCTCAAGGCGTGCGGGTTGTCGGCGCAACCGGCGATCCGGGTCATCAAGAAAGTCGCGGATGCGTACGCGACCCGGACAGCGAACCTGCGTAACGGGAATTACGGCACGCCGGGATCGACACGGTATGCGAAGGTGGCGGGTAAGGCGATCGTGTTCCGTCAGGACGCGGGCCAACCGTTCGACGATCGGTGCTTGTCGTGGCAGATCGATCGACGGTGTCGATCTGGACGAGCGCGGGCCGGATGCGCAACGTCGGATTCGTGTGCGCGCCGTGGCAGCTGACAATGCTCGCCGACCGCACAGGCGAGTCGGATCTGATTTTCCGGGACGGATGTTTC
>NZ_JBFUHV010000083.1:0-36962 GCF_056402215.1 Rhodococcus sp. P4_B6
ACGATCGACCCCTGCTCCGGRCGGAGCARACCGATCAGCGACTTCAGGAACACCGACTTACCCGTGCCCGACGGCCCGAGCAACGCACTGACCTCACCGGCCGGAAGGGTCAACGTGACGTCCTGCCAGATCCTCTGCGAGCCGAAGGACTTGGTCAGTCCCTCGACGGATACCTCGACTCCCACCATTACCTCCGTGTATTCAGGCGTCGAACGCGCCTCGGATGTTGCAGGGCACTTGCGACCTCGGGCCGGAACCCACAGCCGTCCCGCCGCGCACATCGAATACAGCTTGTTTGCAGCATTTTTCATCGAATCGCGGACGATGGACGGCGAGTTCACGACCTCCAGCTGTGATACAAATTACGTCGCACGTAATACGTTATACGGCTTTTGACCGTCCAGGCAAGAGCAGGAAGCGAAATGGCTCATCTGCGAAATACGCGCCGGCATAGGCATTCCCGACCGATTCGGCCGTGACCAGGCACGGGAACCGTCGACCAGCATACTTAAGGACATTAGATTTACCGGGTGAAAGCACAAAGAAGCCGTGCCCCCTCGGGGACACGGCTTCTTTTGGACGCGGGCGACTACGGCAGGAAGGCCGGCAGGACGAATTGCCTCATCATCTGCCGGTGCGAGGGATCGGCAGGATCCGAATTATCCAGTCTCGGAGCGAGCATCAGCTGCACGAGGGTGATCCAGGAGCACGCCTCGTCGGTGTCTATATCCGACCTCATTTCGCCGCCTGCCTTGGCGTCGTCGAAGATCGGCCCCCACAGTTCGGTGGTCAGACTCGTTGCGAGGGGGATCGTCTCGAGCCACGACTCGCCGCCGACGTGTTCGGGGCTGACGAGGATGCGCACGATCGGATCGTTGATCCCGTCGTACACCAGGTAGATGAGGCCTTCGATCAGCCTGTCCTCGAACGTCGCACACTCCATCAGGAACTTGCGGCCACGTTCGAGCGTCTGACGCGATCGCCACCTGATCAACTCGGTGGTGAGCGTCTCGCGGTCCTGGAAATACCGGTAGACGGTCGGGCGAGAGACCCCCGCCTCCTTGGCAATGTCCTCCATGGTGGTCTTCGAGATCCCGAAACGAAGAATCATCGTCTGGGCTGCCACGAGTATCTGAGACCGTGCGACATCGGCGTCCTGGCTCAGCACACCGGCGGTCTTCCTTCTTGCCATCCTCGCTCCAGACACCGTCACTTCCGACCAGCCACCCGACCAGTCGCGATACAAATGACAATACACGTAAGTTGTTGCATACCGGGGGCGACGTCCACTCCATTACACCAAAAGAGCGAGGCAGCTGCCCGAAGTCCCACAGGACCACGGACAACTGCCTCGGACGTCCGCCCGGCCTCAGGCCGACGGAGTGAAGGTGATCGGGAGCCGGATGCAGCCGCGAACCTGGGTGGCGTGCAGGATCGGCGGATCCTCCGGAACCAGTCGGTAATCGGGCAACCGCTTGTGAATCTCCTCCATGGCCAGCTTGAGCTCGATTCGTGCCAGGTGAGACCCGATGCACCGATGAGGACCGGCACCGAAAGAGAGGTGACGGTTGGGCGAGCGGTCGATCCTCAGCTCGTCCGGATCCTCGAACTCGTTGCCGTCGCGATTCGCCGAGCAGAGCAGCACGATGAGCTGTTCCCCCTCCGCGATCGTGACGCCGCCGATCTCGACGTCGCGGGTCGCTCGCCGGCCCGCGATCACCGCAGCCTCGATCCTCAGAATCTCCTCGACCGCCGCCGGGATGGTGTCGGGATCGTCCACGATCTCCTGCCGCTGCCCCGGATTGTTCGCCAGGTGGATGATCCCCCACGCCAGTGAACCCTGGACCGTGTGCAGGCCCGCGATGAGCAGGAGGAAGAACATGCGATACAGCTCTTCGTCGGTGAGCAGCCGTACCCCGTCCTCCATCTCGATCGGGGTGTTGATGATCTGCGCGGTCAGACTGTCCGAGGTGTTCTCACCGGACCGCACTCCGGCGACGATGGCACCGAAGTAGCCGAAGATCTGGTTGGCCGCATCCTCGCGGGCCTTGGCCGATTCTTCTTCCGTTCCACCGGGAATGCCCTGCAGTGCAACGTCCGTCGTCTTGGTGAACATCTCGGCGTCTTCGAGGGGCCAGCCCATCAGGGCCAGGAACACCCGCGTCGGCAGCTCGTGGGCGAACTCCGAGATGAACTCGGCTTCACCGCGTGCCGCGAAGTCGTCGATGAGCTCGTTGATGACGTCCCGGATCTGGGGCTCGAGTTCCTTCATCCGCTTGGGACTGAACAGCGGTTGCAGCGCCTGCCGGTAGAACGTGTGCTCCGGCGGGTCCAGCTCGATCGGGATGAACTTCCCCTGGCCCGCGTTCACGAGATTGTTCGGGTAGCTGGAGAAGGTCTCCGGATCACGCAGGACCTGGTGTATCTCCTCGTAGCGCGTCACGATCCAGTGACCGCCGTGCGCCTTCGAATACACGACTGGGCCGATGGCCCGCAGCGCCGCCGCGCGTTCCTGGAACACGTCCTCGGGCATCGCCAACGTCTGGTCGTAGACGTCGAAGTCCACGATGAGGTTCTCGGGTAGTTGGGTTGTCGTCACTGCTTCTCAGCCTTCCGAATTCGGGAGTTCGACGCTCAGCGCGCGTTCGGGGCACATCTCGACGAGGGCACCCAGTTGATCTCGTAGTTCCTCGGGAACAGGTTCGGCCACGACGATGGGGAAGCCCTGGTCGTCGCTGTCGACTATCTCGGGTTCCGCGCCGTAGCAGAGGCCGTGGCCCGCACAGGCGGATCGGTCGACCTTCAACGACTGCGCACGGTTCTGCGCATGAATGGTCATCGACGGACGCTCCGCTCAGTCGACGGGAAGCGTGGGAGTCGGCGTGTCCTCTTCGAACATCATCGCGACTCGTGACAGTGTGCCACCGTCCGTCGCGGGCAGCGTCAGACCGGAAATGTATGCGGAGTCGTCCGACACGAGGAAGAGTGCGACCTTCGCGTTGTCCACGAGCGACGGCGGACGCTGGAGCTTGAGCGGAATCGGCGAGACGCCCGGATCCCACGGTCCCGCGGTCTCCTCGTAGGACTGGCCGATCACCGGGGTGCCCGGGCCCATCAGGAAGTTCGGCGACATCCCGTGCGTGGGTGCGAGGGCATTGACGCGGATGCCGTAGCGTCCGAGATCCAGGCTGAGGCCACGAACCAGGCCGTTGACACCGGCTTTCGTCGCCGAGTACATCGCGATGCTGTGATAGGCGGCGAAGGAAGCCGCGGACGACGTCGCCAGGATGGTGCCGCCGCCGTTGGCCCGCATCGCAGGCACAGCAGCCTTACAGGAGTACACGACGCCGCTGAGGTTGACTCCGAGAACGTGCTGCCAGTCCGCATCCGTGAGGTCCTGGAACTCCACGTGTTCGCCGCCCGCCACCGACGGGACACCACCGCGGGAGACGACACCCGCGTTGGCCCACATGATGTCGAGCTTGCCGAACTGCTCGACGGTGGTCTCGACGCTGCGGTAGACGGCGGCCTCGTCACTCACGTCGGCGGTGATGGCGATCGCCGTTCCGCCCTGCTGTTCAACCAGTTTCGCGGTCTGTTCGGCTCGGTCGCCGTCGATGTCGACGACCGCCACCTTCGCGCCTTCCGATGCGAACAACTGCGCACCCTGGCGTCCGAGCCCGGATCCACCTCCGGTGATGACGGCGACTTTGTCCTGAAGTTTCATGTGAACTCCTCTGTGATGATTCGTCAGATGCCGGAGACTTGCGGTGCATGGGACATCGTCCGGCGAAGTCGGGCGGCGAGACTGTTCCGATCCTCGACGGCGGGGCTGTCGCCGGTCGAGAGGATCGAGTGCGGGCCGCATCCCCGATCCGAATAAACCTTATATCGTTAGGTGATGAGACGTCAATCACTTTCTTCGACGCGCGCCGGGTCGGCGCGCATCAGGGTGATATCAGCCGGAAATAGATGCACTCGAAGCGATTTCAATCATCGAGGCGGTGTCCACGAGCTTCACGCGCGGTCGGCCCGATTCCCTGCCGAGTCGCCGCTCGTGCGCGTCGATCGCCTTCCATCCGTCGTAGTCGATGCGCTCGGGACGCCGCTCCGCAACCAGCCGGCGGAGATCCTGCCGGCCACCCCCGGGAGCCGCCAATCGACCGGAGTGGAAGTCGTCTACGAGTTTGTCGACAGTTTCGGCGGCGCACGCCTTGTTGGTTCCGATGACGCCGGAGGGACCTCGCTTGATCCACCCGACGGTGTACACACCGGACATCGGTCCACTCGCGTCCGGTTCCAGCACACGACCTCCGACGTTCAGCATCGTGGATCGTGCACCCGAGACGGGGATTCCCGCGACGGGGATCCCCCGGTACCCCACCGACCGCAGGACCAGACCACAGTCGACGTCCTCGACGACACTTGTGGGAGCCGCCCTGGAACGGCCGTCCGCATCCTGAACCAGCTCGTTGCGGACCAGGCGGATCCCCTCTACCCGGCCGTCTCCCAGAACCGATACCGGAGAAAGCAGGTAGCGCAGCGCAATACGTTTGTATCCCGGAATGTGCGGGGCGGCGGCGAACTCTGCGACGATCCTGGCTTTCATCGCCTCGATCGAGTCGGTCCGCCCATCTGCCTCCCGCACCACCTCCTCGGGCCGTACCGCGACAGTCACGCCGGGGAGATGGCCGAGCGCGAGCAACTCCGGATTCGTATACGCCGCTTGCGCCGGACCTCTCCGGCCGACGACGAGCACTTCTCTGATCCTGCTCTCCGACAACGCTTTCAATGCGTGCGGGGCGATGTCGGTCTTGGTCAACTCGGCGGTGCCGGCGACGAGCACTCGGGCCACGTCCAACGCCACATTGCCGTTGCCGATGATCACGGCGCGCTCGCCCGACAGGTCGAACGTGCGGTGCGCGTGGTCGGGGTGACCGTTGTACCAGGCCACGAATTCCGTTGCCGAGTGGCTTCCGGGCAGGTCCTCACCGGGAATCCCCAGCGAGCAGTCGGCGGGGGCGCCGACCGCGTAGATCACCGCATCGTGATGCGCGAGCAGGTCGTCGTGAGTCAGGTGCGTGCCGACCTCGACGTTGAGGTAGAAGTCCACATTCTTCCGCGACGCCGTCTTCTGGAAGAGGGAGGCGACCGCCTTGGTCCCCTGATGGTCCGGTGCGACACCGAATCGGATCAGCCCGAATGGTGTCGCAAGCTTCTCGAAGAAGGAGATTTCCACGGCGGGACCGATCCGGGACAGCAGGTTCTCGGCCGCGTAGCAGCCGGACGGCCCGGAACCGACGATCGCCACCCGCAGCAGTGCGCGTTCGGACACCCGGGCAGCCTCGGCAACGGGACGTTCGGGTACGGGGACGGGCTGATCCCGGTTCGCGTAGAACGCCGCGTTGATCTCCTCGTAGCGCGCGGTTTCCGGAGTCAGGTCGTAGTCGGGAACGATCGCGTCGACCGGGCACGCATCGATGCATGCGCCGCAGTCGATGCAGCCGACCGGATCGATGTACAGCATCTCCGCGCTGCCGTAGCCGGGCTCGTTCGGAGTGGGATGGATGCAATCGACTGGGCAGACCGCGACGCAACTCGCGTCGTTGCAGCAGGATTGCGTAACTACATGAGCCAACGTGAGCTCCTATCGCCTGATGACCGGATCGGTGGAACGCTGGGTCGCGTCACGTTTTACAGTGATACAAATTACGTTAGATGTAATGTTGTCGGTGTGTCAAGCCTCACACCGCCACAAAAAAATCGGGCCCACACGCCACCCGGCGTGTGGGCCCGACCGACTGCGGGGCAGCCGAAAGGTCAGAGGTTGCGCAGCCGCACGATCTCCTTGTCGAACTCGTCGATGCTCTCGACGGAACTCATGTGACCGACGCCGGGCAGGACGATCAGGCGCTCGAGGTGACCGGCCTCGTCCAGGACGCGAGCGAGCTTGCGGGCATGGACGGGTGGGGTCAACCGGTCCATGGAACCGACGAGCACCGTCGTCGGAACCGCGAGGTGGTCGAGTGCCTCGTGGATGTCGAGGCCGCTGAGGGCAGCACCCCAGCCGCCGCGGATGCGCGGCTTGCAGTCCCGGACGATGTTCTCGCAGAACTGGACCTCGGCGCGCGAAGCGTTCGGCGACATCGACACGTACTGCAGCGCTCGCGTCATCACCGGCGAAGACACCAACGGGACCGGCGTCTTCAGGACGGCGCGGCCGACCGGAACCGGCACGCGCGGAAAACGATTCGGCAACGGTATGACGGTGGTCTCGGCGACGAGCCGGTCGCAGGCGGTGCTGGCGAGCAGGACCGCGGACGCATATTCCTTGACCTCGCCGGGGTGCCGTCCCGCCCACGCCATGATGCTCATGCCACCCATGCTGTGACCCACGAGCACGGCCTTCTTGCCTTCACGCACCGTCGCCTTCAGCACCTCCGACAGGTCGTCGGCGAGGACGTCGGGACCGAGCGGAAGCGAGCCGACCGAGCTGCGGCCGTGCCCACGCTGGTCGTAGGTGATGACGCGGTACTCCTCGGCGAGCGCATTCACCTGCGGGTACCAGTACTCGGTCGAACACGTCCAACCATGGCTCAGCACAATGGGATCGCCGTCCACCGGACCGTAGGCGCGCACGTACAGCGTCGCTCCGTCGTCGGTGAGGATCTCCGTCACGTCCGGGCGCAGATCCGGGGTGCGCAGCAATTCGTTCGGCGCCACCTCGGTCGACAACGTCAACCCGCGGGTGGCGCGCTTGTGACGGATCGCCGCTGCCGCGGCGGCGACGGCGCCGACCCCGGCTGCGCCTGCGAGCGCCCGGAAGGCGATGGTGCGCGAACTGCTGGTCATTCCTGCCCCTGTCCTGTCTCACTTGCTTTGTTGGTGTCTGTGCCCGACGCCGGACCCGGTGTCTCGCCGAGTTGCCGGGCCGCCCGCTCGAGGGCCCGGGAGATCTGCTCCTCCATCGCCTCTTCGAACAGCGACTGGACGGCGTCGTGCGCGAGGGGACGCATCTGGTCGACGAGGCGCGCGATTGCCGAGACCTTCGCCTCGTCGAGTTCGAGCGGCTCCCCCTCGGCGGCGAGGTAGCGGTCTGCGACGACGGCAACGAACCGCGCGGCGACGTCCGAGAGATCGCGTCGCACCGCCGCGGTCTGCTCGAGGACGTCCTCGAGCGGGATGCCTGCGTCGACGAGGACCTGCGCCGCCTCGATCAGTCGCGGATTGTCGACCGAATAGTCGTCCCCGGCGGGAACGAGCACACCGAGTTCGGTGCCGCGGGCGATGTTGGCCTCGGTGGTCTGCGCCCCGAACATGCGTTTCAGCTCGGCGATCGTCAGGCGTGCCGCGCGCCTGCGCTTCTTCCAGCGGCTGCCCGGGTCGTCGGTCTCCAGAACGTCCTTGACCTGGAGTCCGTAGTGCGCGGCGGTGAGCAGTTCGCTGATGGTCGCGAATGTGTAGCCGCGATCGAGCATCCGCCCGATCAGGTGCAGCCGCGCGAGGTGCGAGTCGTTGTACCACCCCGTGCGCCCCTGCTTCCGCGGCGGCGGAAGCAGTCCGCGGTCCTGGTAGACGCGCACGTTGCGCACGCTCACCCGCGCCTCGCGTGCGAGGTCGTCGATCCGGTATTCCGTCATCGGACGGTGTTCGCCCGTCGGAGCAGCAGCCGGGACGTCGGGCGGGCATCGCTCGCCGATTCACGCTGATGGACGACGGACATGTCAGCTCCCTCGGTAGCCGTACAACCACCATAGCATTGTCACAATGTCCATTGTCATCGTCAGGGCGCGAAAGGCCCCGACCTTCACGGAGCCGTGAGGAGGAGCGGTAACTGTCCGGCCGGAATGCCTACCAGCGAGGTCCGCGCTGCACGTCGTCGACACGGGGGCGCACGTCCACGAGATAGACGCACACCGCGACGACCGCGACGATGCCGAACAACTGCACGGCGGGGAACAGCAGGAGGACGAGAAACGCGACCGCGAGAATGCTCAGCCAGATCGGTTTGCTCAATTTGTCCACGGCGGTGAACGCATCCTTGCGCTGGCGGGCCGCGTGGAACAGCGCGTACGCAGCACCACCCAGAGCGACGATGCGAATCACCAACAAGATCACCGAGACGACGCCGTCAACTTGAATCACAGCCCCATCCTACGAGGTGGGCACGCAAACGGCCCCCGCACCGAACGTGCGGGGGCCGAAAAGCGTGAAGGATCAAGCCTTCTTGACCGGAGCAGCCTTCTTCACCGGAGCGGCGGCCTTCTTGGCCGGAGCCGGAGTTGCCGCAGCCTTGGCCGGAGCGGGAGCCGGAGCAGCCTTCTTCGCGGGAGCGGCAGCATGCTTGGCCGGGACCGCCTGGTCGGCGCGGGCATGGACGTCGGCCGCGGTGGCGGTGACGCGATCGGCAGCCCCCTTCGACGCTTCCTCAGCCTGGTCGCCCAGGTCGAGAACCTTCAGGGCAGCCTCGTCGCCGGCGTCGGCGATGGCCTCGCCGAGTCCCTCGGCGGTGTCGGAGATGCGACCCGAAGCGCGGCCCGCGAGCTTCGCGGCCTGCTCGCCCACGGCGCGCGTCTGGCGGGCCACGGTGCCGAGAGCTTCCTCGGTCAGCTCGACTGCGTCGCCGAAGGCGGTCTCGGCGCGGCCGATGCCCTCCTCGACGACCGGCTGCTTGCGGATGCGCTCGACGGTGTCCTCGCCGCGCTCCGCGAGCGACGTGTACAGGTCGGATGCGACCTTCAGGTAGGCCTCGGCGACCTTGCGCAGCTCGTCGGCGGTGAACTTCTCACGCAGCTCGGCGAGCTCCTCCGGCAGCTCGGACGGCAGTCCGGCGAGGCGGTCGCGAAGGTTCTCGACACCCTCGGTGACCTCTTCCTGCAGTCCGGCGAAGCGCTCCTTGGCGCCGCCGACACGCTCTTCGACGTCACCCTGGGTGGACTCGGCGCGCGAGCGGACCTGGGCGACGACGTCGGCCACGGCCTGCACCACGACGTCTCCGGCACCTACGGCCGCATACAGCGAGGTCTTGACGCTGTCGATGGTCTTCTGGTCAGTCATCGGCTTTCTCCTCTTCAACGGTGGGGGGTTCTGGTTCCGGCGTCTGGGAATCAGAACGCTGGTGTTCTTCTGTCCGAAGCTCGGACGTCCGGGATTCGGCCGCTTCCGCCGATTCGTTCTCACGACAGAACGACTCGTAGATCTCGAGCAGCACCTGCTTCTGCCGCTCGGTTATGGCCGTATCCGCGAGCAGAGCGTCACGGAGGGGACCGTGTGGCCGCTGCTCGAGGTAACCCGCCTGGACGTACAGGACCTCCGACGAGACCCGGAGACCCTTGGCTATCTGCCCAAGCACCTCGGCCGAGGGCTTGCGCAACCCACGTTCGATCTGACTCAGATACGGATTACTGACACCGGCCAGCTGCGCCAACTGCCGCATCGACACCTGGGCTGCTTCGCGCTGGGCACGAATGAAACCTCCGATGTCGTGAGCGGCGTTGCTGACTACGCGAGCTGCCAGATCTCCTGCACCGGCCGCATCGCGGTCATCGCTGGCCATCAGTCCTCCGTGTTGCTGGGCAGCACCAAGCCTAAAGCAGGGTGCTAGCAATTGCAAGCACTCTGTTAGCACCCAGCTAGCGGGCCGTTCCGCGGGACGTCAGCCGAACAGCAACGTCGAGAACGTGTAGATCAGCAGGCCCGCGATCGCACCGACCACGGTGCCGTTGATACGGATGAACTGGAGATCGCGGCCCACCTGGAGCTCGATCTTCTTGGACGCCTCCTCGGCGTCCCAGCGCTCGACGGTGTCGGAGATGATCGCGGTGATCTCGTCGGTGTAGTGGACGACGACGTAGCGCGTGCCTGCGAGCACCCACCCGTCGACCTTGGTCCGCAGCTCGTGGTCGTCGCGCAGCCTCTCGCCGAATCGCACGACGTTCTCCGCGACCTTTGTGCGCAGGGTGCTGTCCGGGTCGTCGACGGACTCCATGATCAGGCGCTTGGCGACCTTCCACGTCGCCGCGGCGAGGCCCGTCACCTCCTCGCGTCCCATGATCTCGSCCTTGATCTTCTCGGCCTTCTCCATGGTCGCGGGATCGTTCTGCAGGTCGTCGGCGAAGTCGACGAGGAAGCGGTTGGCCGCCTGCCGCACCTCGTGCTCCGGGTTGGACCGCACCTTCCAGGTGAATTCGACGAGTTCCCGGTGGATCTTCTCGCCGAGCATGGCGTCGACGAACTTGGGCGACCAGGCCGGCGAATCGCGGCTGACGATCCGGTCGATGGTCTCCTGACTCCCGAGGGCCCACTGGTGCGCCCGCTCGGCGAGCAGATCCAGGATCGGCAACTGCCGGTTCTCTCGCAGCAGTTCGCCGAGCACCCGTCCGATCGGCGGCCCCCACTGGGGCTCGGCCAGCCGGCGCACCAGCGTGCTGTCGATGATCTGCTGCACGTCCTCGTCGCGGAGGATCTCGACGAAGCCGCGCAGGATGGTGGCCGTCTCGGCGGCGACCCGCGCGGCATGCTTCGGCTGCGCCATCCACGTGCCCAGCCGGAGCGGGATCTCCGCGGCCTCCACCTTGGCGGACACCACCTCGGGGGCCAGGAAGTTCTGGCCGACGAAGCTGCTGAGGCTCGCCCCCAGCTGATCCTTCTTGCGCTTGATGATCGCGGTGTGCGGGATCGGCAACCCCAGCGGATGCCGGAACAGGGCCGTCACCGCGAACCAGTCGGCCAGCGCGCCGACCATGCCTGCCTCCGACGCGGCCCGCACGTAGCCGACCCACGCCCCCGCGCCCCGAGATTCCTGCCACCGGCACACGAGGTAGACCACGGTGGCGAAGACGAGGAAGCCCGTCGCGACAGCCTTCATCTTGCGAAGATCGCGACGCTTCGCATCGTCGTCGAAGACGGAAAGGCTCAATTGATCCACAGACGCCATTGTGCCCAAGGTCGACGCGGGGGCGGTCGCCCAGCCGCGGGACGCGCGCCCGCACAGACGGCGTTGTGCCGTGAGACAAGACCCGCGCACTAAGCTGACAGGAGATCGCGACACGAAACGGATGTGAAGAGAGTCAGTGGCGAACGACGGCGTGAAGGATCCCGAGCAGGTGACCGAGTCGATGACCAAGCTGGACAAGGCGGCAAAGCCCGATGGGCGCAAGCGCCGCTGGCGTGAGCACAAGATCGCGCGCCGAGAAGAACTCGTCGACGGAACGATCGCCGCCATCCGCCTGCGTGGACGGGACATCGGCATGGACGAGATCGCGTCCGAGATCGGCGTCTCCAAGACCGTCCTGTACCGCTATTTCGCGGACAAGAGCGACCTGACGAACGCGACCATGGCGCGGTACGTGGAGACCACGCTCGCCCCCCGGATCTACGAGGCCATCGGCGGAGACCTCGACGACTTCGAGTTGACCCGCGCCACGATCACCGCATACGTGGAGACGGTGGCGTCGGATCCCGACGTCTACCTCTACATCATGGCCAACGGTTCCGGCCCCGGCCGCGAGACGGTCGCCGACTCGGAACGGATGATCGCCGAGGTGCTCTCCACCGTTCTCGGCGAGCGGCTGCGGCAGATGGAGATGGACTCCGGCGGCGCAGTTCCCTGGGCGTACGGAATCGTCGGCGGTGTGCAACTGGCCACCCACTGGTGGATCTCCAACCGGTCGATGTCGGTCGAGGACCTGATCAACTACCTCACGATGATGACCTGGGGTGGCGTCACGGGCATCGCCGCGGTCAACGGCTCGCCCGCCCGCTTCAATGCGATCCCGCACCCGCTGCTGCCGCCTGCCGACGCGACCGAATAGGCATCGGTCAATCTTGTGTAACTCACAGTTACAGGTAAACTTGCCCGTGTGAACGAACACGAGGAAGAAGAGGGCTACCGCGGCCCCGCCGACGTCGTCGTCGGCGACCGTCCCGCCGTGACCGTGCAGGTCCAGTTGGCGGGAAACTTCGAACCCATCAGCGGTCGGTACGTCTGGCACGGCCGCGTCCGCACCCTGACGGATGCCCTCGGCGCGGACGCAGACCTGTCCGCAGGCACGGAACTCCGGATCACCAGCCCGGAAGGCACGGCCACCGCCCGGATCACCGGAGTGGATCTCTGGGGAAGCCATCTCGTCGACGGAGTGACGCCCCCACCCTTCAGCCGGGTGTGAACTCGAAGTCCGCCGGATCGACCTCCCGCGTCTGCCGCCAGTAACGCACGGTCGAGCCCGGCCAGATCGCGCGGTTGACGCCGTGCGAGTCCAGATACCAGCTCACGCATCCGCCACGGGACCACACGCCCTTCGACAGCTTCCGCTGAATGTCTGCGTTGAACCTGCTCTGCACGGCCGGCCGGACGACCGCAGCGTCCGCGCCGCGCCGGTCGACGAGATCCATCAGCCGGAGGGCGTAGCGAATCTGCGACTCGATCATGAACACGACCGAATTGTGACCGAGCCCGGTGTTGGGGCCGAGGAGGAAGAACGCGTTGGGGTAACCCGCGACGGTGATACCGAGATGAGTGCGGATGCCGTGCTCCTGCCATTCATCGGCGAGGCGCCTGCCGTCGACCCCGGTGAGGGCGACGCTCTCGAAGCCGTCGGTGACGTGGAATCCGGTGGCGTAGATGATCGCGTCCACGTCCCGCTCCGTCCCGTCCCCCGCGACGATGCCGTGCGGCCGGACCTCCGCGATACCCTCGGTGATCACGACCGACCTCGGTGAGATCAGCGCCGGGTAGTACCTGTCCGACCCGAGGATCCTCTTGCAGCCGATGACGTAGGACGGGGTGAGCTTGCGGCGGAGTTCGGGATCGGTGACGGTCCTGTTCAGATTCCCCCGCGCCGCGCTCTCGATCGGCTTCATCAGGCGGAAATGCCCGTTGAACCCGAGCGCGAGCGATTCGTAAGTCCAGTAGACGGCGGCACGCGCCATCCGTCGTGCCAGCGGGACCCGGCCGAACAGGCGCCGCGCCTTCTGCGGGATACGGAAGTTCAAGCCCGGGATCACCCAGGGCGGAGTCCGCTGATACAACTGCAACTCGGCGACGTCGCCCACGATTTCGGGAACGAACTGGATCGCGCTGGCGCCCGTGCCGATCACCGCGACCTTCTTGCCCCGCAGGTCGTAATCGTGGTTCCACCGCGCCGAATGAAACGCGGTGCCCTCGAACGTGCCGGCTCCCGGCAGATCCGGGACGTTCGGGATGTGCAGCGAGCCGATCCCGGACACCACGAACTGGGCGACGTACTCGTCGCCCGACTCGGTGTGGATGTGCCAGCGGCAGTGTTCGGCGTCCCAGTAGCCGCCCATCATCGTGCGGCCGAAATGAATGTTGCGCCGCAGGTCGTACTTGTCGGCCAGTCCGCGCAGATAGTCGAAGATCTCCGCCTGCCCCGACCACATCTGCGTCCAGTCCGCGTTCGGCTCGAACGAGAACGAATACAGGTGCGAGGGCACGTCACACGCACAGCCCGGATATGTATTCTCCCGCCACGTACCGCCGACCTCCCGCGCCTTCTCCAGCAGGATGAAGTCGTCGCGCCCACGCTTGCGTAGCTGGATGGCCGTGCCCAGACCGGAGAACCCGGTCCCGATCACCAGGACACGGCACTGATGCACCTCGCCGCCCACACCTCCATGTAACGCTCCTGTGGCACTGTCTGTACATGGCAGAGAACGCACGCGGATTCTGGACGACGCCGGCAACCGAGGCCCTGCGGTCACACCCGGGTCGGCGGATCGCCGAACTCGACTGCGGGAGCACACCCGGATTCGTCGGCGACAAGTCGGACGGCGTCCAGCTGTTCGAGGAACGCGGCGCGGTGCTGTCCGCCCTGCAGGAGAAGCTCTACGCCAACGGACGATCCGGCGACCGGCGGTCGGTGCTCCTCGTGCTCCAGGGTATGGACACCGCGGGTAAGGGCGGGATGGTCCGCCATGTCATCGGGCACGTGGACCCGCAGGGAGTCGATCACGCCTCCTTCGGTGTTCCCACTCCCGAGGAGAAGCGTCACCACTTCCTGTGGCGGATCGGCAAGGCCGTCCCCCGCGGCGGGCAACTCGGCGTGTTCGACCGGTCGCATTACGAGGACGTGCTGGTGGTCCGGGTTCACGATCTCGTGCCCGAGGCAGTCTGGAGCGGCCGCTACGACGAGATCAATCAATTCGAGAAGGAACTCGTCGCGAGCGGCACGACCCTGGTCAAGGTCGCGATGTTCGTGTCACTCGACGAGCAGAAGTCGCGGTTGCGCGAGCGTCTGGAACGCCGCGACAAATACTGGAAGTACAACCCGTCGGACGTCGACGAGCGCTTGCTGTGGCCGGCGTACCAGGACGCGTATCAGGCCATGCTCGACCTGACGTCGACCGACTACGCGCCGTGGCACGTGGTTCCGTGCGACCGCAAGTGGTACAGCCGGCTCGCGGTCACCGAACTGCTGATCGACGCACTCGAGAAACTCGACCTCGACTGGCCGCCCGCCACTTTCGACATCGACGCGGAAAAGCGGCGGCTCGCGGAATCCTGACGCCGACCGGGAGCGCCGCAGTCAGAAGAGGTGCGGCGATTCGTGATGCAACCTGTGGTCGTGGCGCACGGTTCCGCCGTACAGCGCCATCGCTCCGGCCAGTGCGACGACGCACAGAGACCCGGAGATCACCGCCCAGCCGCCCTGCCCGGATCCCGCGGCGACGAGGAACCCGCCGAGACAGACCACCGAGAGCAGAACCAGTGCGAAGCTGACCCAAGCTGCGAAGAGATTGAGTTTCATTGCACTCACCTCACCTTCGAGAACGTGGTCCCGACGCTACGCCCGACCTGCACCGACGACAAGGCGGGCCGGTTTTCTTCGAGCCGCGGTGGGTAATCGAATGTCATGAACCTCGAGAGCGTGTTCCGGAAAGCGGAGGCCGCCGGATTCCTCGACGGCGGCAGCCGGTTTCTGCAGCAGCGGATCCAGGGGGCGCTCGGTTCGTCCGGCGCGGGCCCGTTGTTGCGCGGGTCCTGGCTCGGGCACCCCGTGCATCCCGTTCTCGTCAGCATTCCCATCGGCGCGTGGGTCGGCGCGAGCATCTTCGATCTGGCATTCCGCGATCACGTCGGCGCACGCAGGCTGATCGCCCTGGGACTACTCGCCACTCCCCCGACGCTGATGACCGGCTGGGCGGATTGGGCCGACCGCGACACCGTTCAGCGCCGCGTCGGACTGATCCACGCCGAGGCCAACGCCATCGGTGTCGTGGCCATGCTCGCCTCCTACCTTCGCCGCAGACACGGGACCGACGGACGCGCTGTCGCCACCAGCACCGCGGGACTCCTCGCGATCGGCATCGGCGGCGCGCTCGGCGGGCATCTGACCTACGCAATGGGCGCAGGGGTCGACGAGGTGCGGGAGGGTCCGCGAACGGACTCGCCCCTCACTTCGGTGGGATGAAGAATCGAGGAACGTCATGATCGTGCTCGGACTGATCTTGCTCCTGATCGGATGGCTGGCCGGCATCAACTGGCTCTGGACCATCGGCATCATCCTCGTGGTGATCGGTGCGGTCCTGTGGATTCTCGGCGCGACCGGGCGTGCGGTAGGCGGCAGGCGTCGCTGGTACTAGAACGCAACACCGGCCGGCTCGTGTCACCCGTCCCGTGACCGAATGCGAGTCGGTCGGTTTACAAACCCGAACTTCGGGAATCCCCGTGGCATGACGGCCATTCATCGCGAACCCAGACCTCCCGTGTGCGGCGGGCAGCCGATGAGAACGACCGCCGTCGGCACCTCGAGACGATTACGGATTTCAATGGTCTCCGCCAACGCCAGTCCCCTCGACGTGTCGGACGGCGCCGAAGTCGGAGGGCAGAGCATTCATCTCGCCGAACTGTCGGCGGCCCTCACGAGGGAGGGCCACGACGTCACGGTCTACACGCGGGCGGAGAGCGAGGACGCCCCGGCACGGGTCACAACCGCGGGCGGGTACACCGTCGTGCACGTTCCGGTCGGCCCCGCACGGCCGATGCCGGAGGCCGAGATCCTGCCGCTGATGGGGGCATTCGGCAGCTTCCTGAAGGCCGAATGGGAGGCCGAGCGGCCCGACATCGTCCACGCCCACTACTGGATGTCCGGGATCGCGACGCAACTCGCGGCCCGCACACTCGGCATTCCGGTGGTCCAGACGTTCCACGCACTGGGAGTGGTCGAGCAACGGTTCGAGCACGCCGACACGTCGAGCACCCACAACCGAATTCACTTGGAGCAGTTGATCGCCCGCGGCGCTACCCGTGTGGTGGCGACGTGCACGGACGAGGTCTTCGAACTCTCCCACCTCGGCCTGCCCCGCTCGCGCACGTCCGTCGTTCCGTCCGGCGTCGACGTCAAGGAGTTCACGCCCGACGGCCGCGCCGACGAGAAGGGCAAACGCCACCGCCTCGTCATGGTCGGCAGGCTGGCGCCGAGCAAGGGCTTCGACACTGCCATCGAGGCGCTCACCCACTTCCCCGACACCGAACTCGTCATCGCGGGCGGACCGGCCGCAGACGACGTCGCCGACGACCCCGAAGCGTCCAGACTGCTGACGCTGGCCCGTGAGACGAAGGTGCGCAACCGGGTACGGATCGTGGGGCGGGTGCCGCGAAACGCCATGCCCGCGTTGCTGCGCTCGGCGGACGCCGTCGTGTGCACCCCGTGGTACGAGCCGTTCGGCATGGTGCCGCTCGAGGCGATGGCCTGCGGCACCCCGGTGGTCGCGTCCGCCGTCGGCGGCATGCGCGACACGGTGGTCGACGGCATCACCGGACGCCTGATCTCCCCGCGCAACCCGGTCCGCCTGGCCGAGGCCCTGCGACAGATCTTCGACGACGACGCCCTGCGCACGGGATACGGCATGGCGGGCTGCGATCGCGCCCGCGCACGCTATTCGTGGGACCGGGTCGCCACCGACACCCTCCGCGCCTACGGGCGCTGTGTGTCGGCCCCTCCGCGCACGAGTCGAACCGGCGCCCACTGAACTCGGGCGCCGGCTCGGCCGGTTACGCCGTACGGCCGTGCCAGGCCCCGAGGGCGCTGTCCACGGACGCGAAGCAGGGGAAGCTCGACTCCTGGCCCGCCGCCCTGAGCAGCCGGTAGACCGGCCGGCCACAGATCATCGCCCACGTCCGCCCGTCCCGGACGTTCGTCTCGTGAACGGTGTCGAGCACCGACAGACCCGCGGTTCCGATGAAGTCCACCTTCGACATGTCGAGGATGAACTGCCCCTCGGGCGAGATCCGCGTGCACACGTAATCACGGAACCCCGGTGCACTGAACAGGTCGATCTCGCCTCGCACCCCTACCAACATCACCCCGGAACCGAGCCTCTCGGAAGTGAATTCCGCGCTCGCACAGCGTGTCGGAGCGGAACCGACGGCCGCGAGCGTTACTCTCGGCTTGTACGTGGTACCGAACTCCGTGCCCGAACACGCCATTTCAGGTTCTGGGACCCCTTGACCAACAGACATGGCTCACCCCATCTCGAACATTGAGAGGGGAAGCGGAGCACCTGCAGACAGACCCGACCTCGGACACATGACACTGTCTGCTACGGCAGCGCTTCCCGACATCGGCTGTGTGTTCAACCTCGGTTCGAGACTACTCCCGCCTGTGATGTGTCACAAGGAAATAACAGATACTGGGGCCCTCATTTGCCCTGGTGAGCGTTTACAAACCGTTATGCACGGTTGTGCGGGCAGAAACAGCCGCCACGACACGTTCTGCGACCACCCGAAGTTTGACGTTCTCGCGCTGCGAACGGGTGACGAGGACATCGAATGCGGTCTCGGCGTCGAGACCCCGCAACGCCATCACGATTCCCTTCGCCTGGTCGATGACGGAACGGGAACGAAGTGCGATACGAAGTTGCTCGATCAGATTTCTCGCCTCGCCGTACCGTCGCGCGTTGCGCACCGCGACCGATGCCGCCTCGACGTGCAACTCGAGCACCGACTCGTCCATCCGGTGGAAGGCGTGCGGCAACAGTCCGTACAGATTCAGTGCCGCCGACTGCTCCGGGCCGGGCAGCGGCACGGACAGATAGCTGTGGACGCCTGCCGGTTCGGAACTCGCGGCGTACGCCGGCCACCTCTCGTACGCGGCGGCGCGGTCGGCGCGCACCGGTTCACGGGAGCGCACCGCGTCGAGCGCGGGACCCTCACCGAAGCGGTACTGCAACTCTTCGAGTGCCACGACGTCGTCCGAGGTCGCCGCCGCCGTCACCGGTCCGGTCGCCCGGAGAACGGTGACCCCGGCCATCGCCGCACCCGGGAAGGTCGACACGATCCGACGGCACACCGTGTTCAGCGCGACCTCGAACTCGTCCTCGGGCTCGAGCAATTCGAGCACGGAGTCGAGCGAGACGGTGACCGCGTCGGCATCGACGTCACTCGTCAACGTGTGCAGGTGAATCTCGTCAGGCATCCCACTCACTCGTCTCCCGTGACCATCATGACCCTGCCGAGGGCCTCAGGAACGCTGATCGTGCCGCCAACACTACCCGCGCAAACGTACTGATCGGACTGGTTTGATCGGTCCTGTTCTGCGGTATTCCACCTGCGGTGTCGCCGGATCGCTACCCTGACTTTTCAGCAGCGCGAGCCGACCCACCACTCGCCGACAGCACGGAACGCCCGACCCGGAGGTCTCATGGCCATCGCCAAGACAATCGAACCCGACCAGGATCACACACATCCCGTCGTCGAACTGCGCGTGCGAGCAACGCCCGATCAGCTCTCCGTACTGCGCGCCCTGGCAGCTACCGTTGCCATCCACGAAGACTTCGACCTCGACTCCATCGCCGACATCAAACTGGCCATGGACGAGATCTGTACCCAGCTGATCGTCCGCGCGACACCGGATGCACTTCTGGTGTGCCGGCTGCAATTTCTCGACGGCACCTTGCGAGTCGACGTGTCGAGCACCACCACCTCGGTCGACTCCCTCGGCGAGCGTTCGTTCGCCTGGCACGTCCTCAACGCCCTCACCGATTCGCTCGACCTGAAACAGGAGCCCGACCCTTCCACCGCGGGTTTCGTCACCACCATGGAATTCACCAAGGTGAAGAATGGCCTGAGTCTGTGACGTCCCATACTCACAGTGGGGGGCACACGGCCCGTTGGCCGGACGAGTATCAGGACGTCACAGCACTGTTTCAACAGATGGCAGCCCTCGATGAGGACGACCCCCGGCGCAGCAGACTGCGCGACGCCGTCGTGACTCGCTGCCTGCCACTGGCCGAGCACATCGCCCGCCGCTTCGACGGCCGCGGCGAGGCGCACGACGATCTGGTGCAGGTCGCGCGCCTCGGCCTGGTCAACTCCGTGGACCGGTTCGACGTGGAGCGCGGATCGGACTTTGTGTCGTTCGCCGTTCCCACCATCATGGGCGAGGTCCGGCGGCATTTCCGCGACACCGGGTGGGCCGTCCGCGTCCCCCGCCGGATGAAGGAACTGCATCTCGCGCTCAGCCAGGCCGTCGCCGAACTGTCGCAGAGCCTCGGCCACGCCCCCACCGTCAGCGAACTCGCCGAGCACCTGGACCTCGAACAGGAGGAGGTGGCGCAGGGACTGCTCGCCGGCAACGCCTACCAGACCGTCTCCGTCGACAACACGTCCTCGGACCGGGCAGGTGAGCTGTCCATGGTGGAGACGCTCGGCGACTACGACGCCGCGATGGACGACGTCGAGAACCACGAGACCCTGCGCCCCCTGCTCCAGTCACTGCCCGAACGGGAGCGGACCGTCCTCATGCTGCGGTTCTTCGGCAACATGACCCAGACCCAGATCGCCGACCGCGTCGGCATCTCGCAGATGCACGTGTCCCGCCTGCTCGCGAAGACCCTGGCGTCRCTGCGAGATCAACTCGGTGACGCGTAGGTCAGATCGTTGCCGTGTCGATCACGAATCGGTACCGCACGTCGCTGCCGACCACGCGGTCGTAGGCGCCGTCGATCTGGTCCGCGGAGATCACCTCGATCTCGGCGCCGATTCCGTGTTCGGCGCAGAAGTTCAGCATCTCCTGCGTCTGAGCGATGCCGCCCACCATCGAACCGGCCAGGCTGCGGCGGTTCGCGGCGAGGCTGAACGCGCGCACCTCGATCGGCTTCTCCGGCAACCCCAGTTCGACGAGGGTGCCGTTGATCGCGAGCATGGACATGTACGCGTCGATGTCGAGATTCACCGACACGGTGTTGACGATGAGGTCGAATTGTCCGCGCAACTGYGTGAACGTGCCCGGATCCGAGGTGGCGTAGTAGTGGCCGGCGCCGAATTTCAGGCCGTCGTCCTTCTTGCCGAGCGACTGGCTGAGCACGGTGACGTCGGCGCCCATCGCATGCGCGATCTTCACGCCGACGTGTCCGAGACCGCCCATCCCGATGACCGCGACCTTCTTGCCCGGTCCGGCGCCCCAGTGGGCGAGTGGTGAGTACAACGTGATGCCCGCGCACAGCAGCGGCGCCGCGACGTCCAGTTCCAGACCGTCCGGGATGGACAGGACAAAGTGTTCCGTCACCACGATGTGCGTCGAGTAGCCGCCCTGCGTCCACTCGCCGTCGCGCCCCGTGGCGTTGTACGTCCCGGTCGCCCGGTTGACGCAGTACTGCTCCTCGTCGGCCCGGCAGGCGTCGCATTCCCCGCAGGAGTCGACGAAGCACCCGACCCCGACCCGGTCGCCGACCCGGTGCTTCGTGACCTCGGACCCGACCGCGCTCACCACGCCCGCGATCTCGTGACCGGGCACGACCGGGTAGTGGGTGCTGCCCCATTCGTTACGGGCGGTGTGGATGTCGGAGTGGCAGATGCCGGCGAACTTGATCTCGATCAGCACATCGAGCGGTCCGAGTTCGCGGCGCTGCACGGTGGTCTTCTCGAATCGGCTGTCGGCGGACGTGACTGCATATGCGGCTGCGGTAACCATGCTTACATGCCTACATGTTTGCGCGACCGAACGCACGTTCGGGGCCACCACTGCCGCGGTGACCCCTGAACACGCCTGAGGAATCAGTCCTCGGATTCTTCCTTCTCGGACCGCCGGCGCAGACGCTTCGCGGCCGCCACCAGGTTGCGCAGCGACGGCTCGAGCTGCCAATAGTGGCGAGTCTTCAGCCCGCCGTCCGGGTTGGCCCACAACCGTTCCAGTGAGACCGACTCGCTCGCCTCCGTGAGCAGTTCGTCCAACTCGTCGATGTCCGGAATCCGGGCCGACCGGCTCTCGTACACACCCGGACCGACCCCGTGGGTCAGCGCCCGCTCCTTGATGGCATCGAGCACCCACGTGATGGAACGCGTCGCCACGATCGCCGTCACGTCCGCATCGAGCCGTTCGATGGCGTCGACCACCGACGCCCGGCTCGTGTACGTGAGGTGCGTGTGGATCTGCGTCTCCGGCTTCGCCGCACCCGTCGCGAGACGGAACGCGTCGACCGCCCACTCGAGATACGCCTCGCGGCCGTCCTCGCGCAACGGCAGCAGTTCCCGGATCGCCGGCTCGTCGACCTGGATGATCGCGATTCCCGCCGCCTCCAGGTCGGCGATCTCGTCACGGATCACCAGCGCCAACTGGTCAGCCGTCTCGTACAGCGGCTGATCCTGGCGGACGAACGACCGCGCGATCATCGTCACCGGACCCGTCAGCATGCCCTTGACCGGCTTGTCCGTCAGCGACTGCGCGTACGCGATCCACTCGACGGTCATCGGCTTCGGCCGCGACACGTCCCCGTAGAGGATCGGGGGACGTGTACACCGCGAGCCGTAAGCCTGCACCCAGCCGTTGTGGGTGAAGGCATACCCCTCGAGAAGCTCCGCGAAGTACTGCACCATGTCGTTGCGCTCGTGCTCACCGTGCACGAGGACGTCGAGACCGATGTCCTCCTGCAACCGGATCGTGCTTTCGATCTCCGCCTGGATCCCCTTGTAGTACTCGTCCCACTCCAGGCGCCCCTGCCCCAGCTCGTACCGGGCCTTCCTGATCGCATCCGTCTGCGGGAACGAACCCAGCGTCGTCGCCGGAACCAGCGGCAGGTTCAGTCGCTCCTGCTGCGCGACCCGCCGCTCCTCGTACGGGACCCGGATGCGGTCGTCCGGCTTGATCGCGTTGACCCGTGCGCGCACCGCATGCTTGAGCTTGAAGTGCACCGACGTGGGACGCTTGCGCCACTTGTCGGACGGGCCCTCGGTCAGCGCCTTGGCCAGCGAGACCACCTCACCGACCTTCTGCTTCGCGAACGCGAGCCGGTCCGCGACGTCACCCGGAATGTCGTACTCGGACAACACGTCGTACGGCACGTGCAGCAACGACGTCGACGTCGAGACCACCAGATCGGGCACGACGTCCTTCAGCGTGTTCAGGTACGTCAGCGTGTTGTACCGGTCGACGCGCCACACGTTCCGGCCGTCGACCACGCCGGCGTAGATGCGCTTGCGCTTCATCCCCGGGATCCTCGCCAGCTCGTCGGCACTGAGCCGATGACTGACGAGGTCGAGACCGAGAGCCTCGACCTTCGTGGAGGCGAGGACGGCGAGGGCCTCCCCGAGATGCCCGTACGGGCCGGTGACGAGGATGCGGGGACGCAGCGGCGCGTGCGACAACTTCTCGTACACCCGGGCCAGCGCCGCCAGCTCCTCCGGCGTGCGGTCCTCGGTGAACGACGGCTCGTCCAGCTGGACACACGTGGCGCCGGCCTTCGCGAGCTGCTCGAACAGAAGCTCGTATTCCGGCAGCAGTTTGTCCAGCAGCTCGAGGGTCGAGAAGCCGTGCCGCTTCGACGTCGGACCGACCTTCGACAGCAGGAGCAGCGACACGGGCCCCATCACGACGGGACGCAGTTCGATCCCGCGTGCCTTCGCCCGTTCGAACTCGTCCAGCAGGATCTCGGACCGCAGCGAGAACTCGGTGTTCTCGTCCAATTCGGGCTGGCGGTAGTGGTAGTTGGTGCCGAAGAACCGCACCAGCTCGAGCGGGGGGAAGTCCGGCCTGCCCCGTGCCAGCGTGAAATAGAAGTCCAGCGGATCGAGCTGGTTCTCGAGCGGCGCGAACCGCTCGGGCACCGCACCGAACAGCAGCGCGTTGTCGAGTACGTGGTCGTAGTACGAGAACGTATTGCCCGGGACCTGGGTCAGACCGGTTGCGGCGAGCTCACTCCACGTCTCCTCCTGGAGATCCCGGGCGACGGCGACGAGTTCGTCCTTCGTTCCCGTGCCGTGCCAGTAGGACTCGAGGGCACGCTTGAGTTCGCGGTGAGGTCCGATGCGGGGATACCCCAGGATGCTGGATCCGTATGCTGCGGTGCTGGACATGCGGTCGACCTTTCTGGGCTCAGTCCGGTGGCTGAGAATGCCTCTGGGCTCGATGCACCTGTGCGCCTCTCACAACCGCCGGAGGTCGTGAAAGGCGCACAGCTGTAGTCGCCTACCTACTAGCTGGCCTTCTTGCTCGCACGGCCGTTGTCGCCGTACTCGTAGAAGCCCGCGCCGGACTTCTTGCCGACCAACCCGGCCTCGACCATGCGGAGCAGCAGCGGCGGCGCCGAGTACAGGGGCTCCTTGAACTCTTCGTACATGGAGTCGGCGATGGACTTCACCGTGTCCAGGCCCACCAGGTCGGTCAGTGCAAGCGGTCCCATCGGGTGTGCGAGGCCGAGAACCGTTGCCTTGTCGATGTCTTCCTTCGTGGCGAACCCGGACTCCACCATGCGGATCGCGGACAGCAGGTACGGCACCAGGAGGGCGTTGACGACGAATCCGGAACGGTCCGCGGACCGGACGACCTGCTTGCCCAGCACGTCGCTCGCGAAGGCCTCGGCCCGCTCGGACACAGACTTGCTCGTCTTGAGCGTGGTCACCAGCTCGACGAGGGGAAGCACCGGAACGGGGTTGAAGAAGTGCATCCCGATGACCCGCTCCGGGGCCGTCGTGGCGATGCCCAGCTTCATGATCGGGATCGACGACGTGTTGGACGCCAGCACGGCGTTCGGATCCGTCACGACCTGGTCTAGTTCGGCGAAGATCTCGCTCTTCACCTTCTCGTCCTCGACGACGGCCTCCACGACGAGCTGCCGGTCCGCGAAATCGCCGAGGTCGGAGGTGAACCGCAGCCGCCAGGCGGCCTGCTCACGTTCCCGCTCGGTGATCTTGCCGCTGCTCACTCCGCGATCGAGCGAACGCAGGATGCGCGAACGCCCCGCCGCCGCAAGCTCACGGGTCTGCTCGAACACCAGAACGTCGACGTGCGCGCGAGCGCACACCTCTGCGATTCCGGCACCCATGATCCCGGCGCCGATCACGCCGACGCGCTGAATCTTTTCGCTGGTCACGTCAGCTCCTTTTCGTCTAGTGGAGTCGTCGTCCGGGGAGGGGCCCTGTCACAGGCCCCTCCCCGGGGTCGGGTTGATCAGGTGAGGCCTTGATCGGTCGAAGCCTCGGAGGACAAGACTCAGTGGAACTGACCCTCTTCGGTGGAGCCCTTCAGCGCAGCCGTCGACGTGTTGGGGTCGACCGTGGTGGCGATGCTGTCGAAGTAGCCGGCTCCGACCTCACGCTGGTGCTTGATGGCCGTGAAGCCACGCTCCTCGGCGGCCTTGAACTCGCGCTCCTGCAGGTCGACGAAGGCGGTCATGCCCTCGCGGGCGTAGCCGTGGGCCAGGTCGAACATGCCGTAGTTGAGCGAGTGGAAGCCTGCCAGGGTGATGAACTGGAACTTGAAGCCCATCGCGCCGAGCTCCTTCTGGAACTTCGCGATGGTCGCGTCGTCCAGGTGCGCCTTCCAGTTGAAGGACGGGGAGCAGTTGTAGGCGAGCAGCTGGTCGGGGAACTCGCTGCGGACGGCCTCGGCGAACTTCTTGGCGACCTCGAGGTCCGGCACGCCGGTCTCCATCCAGATGAGGTCGGAGTACGGGGCGTAGGCCTTGGCACGCGCGATGCAGGGCTCGATGCCGTTCTTGATGCCGTAGAAGCCCTCGGCGGTGCGGGTGCCGTCGAGGAACGGGCGGTCACGCTCGTCCACGTCGGAGGTGATGAGGGTGGCGGCCTCGGCGTCGGTGCGCGCGATGACGACGGTGGGGACGTCCGCGACGTCGGCCGCGAGGCGAGCCGAGGTCAGGGTGCGGATGTGCTGCTGCGTCGGGATGAGCACCTTGCCACCGAGGTGGCCGCACTTCTTCTCCGACGCGAGCTGGTCCTCCCAGTGCGAACCGGCGACACCGGCCGCGATCATGGCCTTCTGCAGCTCGTAGACGTTGAGCGCGCCACCGAAGCCGGCTTCACCGTCGGCGACGATCGGGGCGAGCCAGTTGTCGACGGAGGTGTCACCCTCGACCTTGGCGATCTCGTCGGCGCGCAGCAGCGCATTGTTGATGCGGCGCACGACCTGCGGGACCGAGTTAGCCGGGTAGAGGCTCTGGTCGGGGTAGGTGTGTCCGGACAGGTTCGCGTCACCGGCGACCTGCCAGCCGGACAGGTAGATGGCCTTGAGGCCTGCACGGACCTGCTGCACGGCCTGGTTGCCGGTCAGCGCGCCCAGCGAGTTGATGTAGTCCTCGTTGTTCACGAGGTCCCAGAGGATCTCGGATCCACGGCGTGCGAGGGTCGCCTCTTCGACAACGGTGCCCTGGAGCTTGGTGACCTGCTCCGCCGTGTAGTTGCGGGTTACTCCCTTCCAGCGCGGGTTGGTGTCCCAATCCTGCTGGATTTCAGCTGCGGTCTTCGGGGTGCCGGTGGTCGACATCAAGACTCCACTCTCTTCGACTTCTGGTCCGGTACGGATGTACTGCTTCACATCCTTGCCAGGCCCTTCGTATGTACTCACCGAGAATGACATAAGCAAAAAGTGCCGTCTACCTGTTGCTACTGCCAATCTTGGCTAGCTTTTCACAGCACTTTGCAAAGACTGTTAAGAAAGTTCAGCGTCAAACCTGCCCGATCGGGGAGCAAAATTACTCGCCAGTAGCAAATACTCGCAGGTGGTGAACCACATGCACGCAACCCGGCGTACACAGATAGTTGCTCCCGTCGGACCGTGCCGTTCACCGCCTGCGCAGGAGCCTCGACGCATTCGATGTGACTGCAATCACGGATCGGGTCGGCTACCGTGACCTCGAATGGTCTCCTCCGGGCGAAGGGCACCACGATGCCGCTGTACGAATTCCGATGCGCCGCCGACTGCGGCCCATTCGAGCGGTCGTTCCCCATGGCCGACGCGCCCCGGTCCATCACCTGCCCGGGATGCGAACGCGACGCCGCCCGGCTCGTGTCCTCCCCGCGCCTCGGACACGGATCCTCGTCCGCGATGAACCTCCTCGACCGCACGAAGAGGTCGGCTCACGAACCGGACGTCGTGACCGGTCCGCCGCCCCCGGCCACGGCCGGACGTCCACCCGTCACGAGCAATCCGCTGCACCGCCGACTTCCTCGTCCCTGACCGGCCACCGAAGGAGCGCACATGCCCGAACTGCTGTTTCCGCTCGATTCCTCGAAGAAGTTCACCGATCAGGCGATCGTCGGTCACAACCGCTGGCACCCCGACATCCCGGCCGCGGTCACGGTGAAACCGGGCGACTCCTTCCGCGTCCACTGCCGCGAATGGTTCGACGGCGCCATCCACAACGACGATTCCGCCGACGACATCCTGAACGCGCCCCTCACCACGGTCCACACATTGTCCGGGCCGTTCGCCGTGGAGGGCGCGAAGCCCGGCGACCTGCTGATCGTCGACATCCTGGACGTCGGACCCATCCCCCAGGAGGATTCCGGCCCGCTGGCCGGCCAGGGCTGGGGGTACACGGGAATCTTCTCCCGCCACAACGGCGGCGGATTCCTCACCGAGCAGTTCCCCGACGCCTACAAGGCCGTCTGGGACTTCTCCGGTCAGACCGCCACGTCGCGGCACGTCCCGCACGTCTCGTTCACCGGCATCGTCCACCCCGGACTGATGGGCACCGCGCCGTCGGCCGCACTCCTGTCGAGATGGAACGCGAGGGAGGGTGCGCTCATCGCCACCGATCCGGGCCGGGTTCCCCCACTCGCCCTGCCGCCCGAACCGCAGGACGCCGTCCTCGGGTCCCTGTCGGGCGCCGACTTCGACCGCGTCGCAGGCGAGGCCGCCCGCACCGCGCCCCCACGCGAGAACGGCGGCAACCAGGACATCAAGAACCTCACCAAGGGCAGCCGCGTCTTCTATCCCGTGTTCGTCGACGGCGCGAACCTGTCCGTCGGCGATCTGCACTTCTCCCAGGGCGACGGCGAGATCACGTTCTGCGGCGCCATCGAGATGGGCGGCTTCATCGACCTGCGCGTCGACGTCATCAAGGGCGGCATGGACACGTACGGCGTGTCCGAGAACGCGATCTTCATGCCCGGCAACACCGACCCGCAGTATTCGGAGTGGCTCGCGTTCTCCGGAACGTCCGTCACCCTCGACGGGGAACAGAAGTACCTCGACTCGCACCTGTCGTATCAGCGCGCGTGTCTTCACGCGATCGACTACCTCACCAAGTTCGGGTACAGCCCCGAGCAGGGCTACCTCCTGCTCGGCGCCGCCCCGATCGAGGGCCGGCTGTCCGGGGTGGTGGACATCCCGAACTCCTGCTCGACCGTGTACCTACCGACGGCGATGTTCGACTTCCCCGTCGCACCGTCCGCGTCGGGCCCGTTCCGGATCGACCCGGGCGTCGGCGCGCCGCGCTCGGAGAACAGGACCTGATCGCGAGTAAATCTTGCGAAGGTTCCGTTCGCACACCTGACCTGCACCGGTACCATTGCCGTATGTCCAAGACCTTCGTCGGCACCCGGTTGCGTCAGCTCCGAACCGAGCGTGGCCTGAGCCAGGCGGCGCTGGCGAAGACGCTGGAGATCTCGGCCAGCTACCTCAATCAGATCGAGCACGACGTCCGGCCGCTGACCGTGCCGGTGCTGCTGCGGATCAGCGAGGTGTTCGGCGTCGACACCACGTTCTTCTCGTCTCAGGACGACACGCGCCTGATCGCGGAGATGCGCGAGGTCGCGCTGGACCAGGAGATGGGCATCGACGCGGACGCCCAGGAGATCGCGGAGATGGTCGCGTCGCATCCGGGCCTGGCGAAGGCGATGGTCAACATGCACCGCCGCTTCCGCAACACCACCGCCCAGCTGGCTCTCGCGACGGAGGACCGCTACAGCGACGGCAGCGGCAGCGGCGCGATCACGATGCCGCACGAAGAGGTCCGCGACTACTTCTATCAGCGGCAGAACTACCTGCACGAACTCGACACGGCGGCGGAGGAACTGACGGCGCGGATGCGGTTCCACCGCGGCGACGTCGGCGGTGAGATCGCCCGCCGGTTGCAGACCGTGCACGACGTGCAGATCGTCAAGCGCATCGACCTCGGCGAGAACGTCCTGCACCGGTACGACCCCGGGTCGCGGCTGCTGGAGATCTCACCGCACCTGTCGGGTGGGCAGCAGGTGTTCAAGTTCGCGACCGAGCTGGCGTTCCTCGAATACGGCGACCTGCTCGACAAGCTGGTGGCGGAGGGCGGCTTCACGAGCGACGAGTCCGTCGCGCTCGCCCGGCTCGGGCTCGCCAACTACTTCGCCGCGGCGACGGTCCTCCCTTACGGCCAGTTCCACGACGTGGCCGAGGATTTCCGGTATGACATCGAGCGCTTGTCGGCGTTCTACTCGGTGAGCTACGAGACGATCTGCCACCGCCTCTCCACGCTGCAGCGTCCGAAGCTGCGCGGTGTCCCGTTCATGTTCGTGCGCGTCGACCGGGCGGGCAACATGTCGAAGCGGCAGTCCGCCACCGGGTTCCATTTCTCCACCAGCGGCGGCACGTGCCCGCTGTGGAACGTGTACGAGACGTTCGCGTACCCGGGCAAGATCATGAACCAGATCGCGCAGATGCCGGACGGCCGCCGGTACCTGTGGATCGCCCGCACCGTCGAACGCCGCGCCCAGCGTTACGGTCAGCCCGCCAAGATCTTCGCGATCGGGCTCGGCTGCGAGATCCGGCACGCGCACCGGCTCGTGTACGGCGACGGTCTGGACCTCGACGATTCCAACCCGGGCACCCCGATCGGCGCGGGCTGCCGGGTGTGCGAGCGGGTCAACTGCCCGCAGCGCGCGTTCCCGCCGCTCGGCAAGCAACTCGACATCAGCGAGCACCAGAGTTCGGTCTCCCCGTATCTGATCCGCTAGCTCACGACCTTGACCCGCGCCGAGGTACCGGCCACACCGCTATTCGGGACCCCACAGCCAACGCGCGAATCTCCCCCACCGGATTGCCAGGTTTCTTCGCAGACGAGTGGGCACGGGCGCGAGTAAGTACCGTTTGAGGTCGTCGATACGGTCCTGACGCACCGGATGCAAGACGAAGACGAAGAACACCATCAGACCGACTGCAACTGCATACGCCCATATTGTCGTCTGAAAGCTGAGAAAGAGAAGCACCGACCCTACGGTGGTGAACAACAAGGCGAGTTGTGTGAAGCGGTTCTTTCGCCAGGCATTGTCACCGGTGTACTTCAGTTCGTGGGACAGAGCGCCGAGGATCGCCGGACCGTCCAATTCCAAGTACCGATGAATTTCCGTGTCGGACAGCTGTCGGAGATGTCCGTAATAGATGAATTTGTTGTGGTTCCTCGCTTCCGACTGGAGCACACTTCTGCGCCGCAGCACGGGAGTCACCACCGCCACAGCGCACAGTGCCGAAGCGAACACGAAGGCCACGCCCACGAAGTTGAAGACACGCGACGCGCCGCCCAGACCAGCGAACAGACCGCCGTCCGTCGACAGTGCAATGACGGCACCGATCAGAGCCGTATCGATGGTGAGAGTGAACGTCGCTCGTATGTCCACCCGGCCATTCCAATCGAGGAGCGCCTTCTGGATCTCCCAGGCGGTGTCGACGCGAGCCTTGTCCCTCATCACGTCGAGGCGTTCCTGATCGAGTCCGCGATCGGATCCAGTGGTCACCGGCGCGGTGGGCGTTGCGCCGGCAGAAGAATGTGCAGCACCGTCAGACGACTGCGAGCCGGTGTGCCGGGGATGGCTCCGCCTCGACGTCCGGCTTTTCGATCCCGTTGTCATTCGAATTCGCCACCTCACGGGTCGCGCGGTGAACTGTGCGCTTGCCGCTTTGTCCGGGGCTCAGTACATCGCAAACGGTCTGTTTCAATCGTGCTCCCGGGCTCCGCAATTGTCACTGACCTTTTGAACGGCAAATGGTCGTTGTACCACACGGGTCCCGCCGTGTCCGGCAGAATCAGTCGCGGGGATCGACTGCTGCCGGCGCGGACCGACGTCACGGTGGTTCAATCCGACTGAACCGGTGTGGCATTGGCCGCGGGTGCAGGCAGGATCCGGCCGCGTGTCAGCGCTGTGAGCGCTTGTTCACGCAACCGTAATTCGCGTCACGAACACGTCACCGACAGACATTCGGACGCAACAACGGCCGCTTAATGTTCGCCCCACGAATACACCTCTGTATACGTGGGGCGGATACATGTCCCGGGTTGCGGAGGTCCACCAAGTCCTCCGACGGAAAGGCCCGTACATGCGCACCTTCTCCAAGCGCGCCCTCGCTGCACCGACCGCGCTCGCCGCCATCGGGCTCGTGCTGACCGGTTGCGGCAGCAAGGCGTCCGACACGGCCGGCGAGTCCACCGCGGCGTCCTGTGTGGACACGTCCGGGGACACGATCAAGGTCGGGTCTCTGAACTCGCTGTCCGGCACCATGGCCATCAGTGAGGTGACCGTCCGGGACTCGATCGCACTCGCGGTCGACGAGATCAACAACTCGGGCGGCGTGCTCGGCAAGAAGATCCAGATCGTGGCCGAGGACGGCGCCTCGGAGCCCACCGTGTTCGCGGAGAAGGCCGAGAAGCTCATCAGCAGCGATTGCGTCGCAGCCGTGTTCGGCGGCTGGACGTCGTCGAGCCGCAAGGCGATGCTGCCGGTGTTCGAGGACAACAACTCGCTGCTCTACTACCCCGTGCAGTACGAGGGGCTCGAGGACTCGAAGAACATCTTCTACACCGGCGCGACCACCAACCAGCAGATCGTGCCCGCTCTCGACTACCTGAAGGAGAAGGGCGTCAAGTCGCTGTACCTGGTGGGTAGCGACTACGTGTTCCCGCAAACGGCCAACCGCATCATCAAGGCGTACGCGGAGGCCAACGGCATCGAGATCAAGGGCGAGGACTACACACCGCTCGGCTCCACCGACTTCTCGACCATCGTCAACAAGGTCCGCTCCGCCGACGCGGACGCCGTGTTCAACACCCTGAACGGCGATTCCAACGTCGCCTTCTTCCGCGAGTACGCGAACGTCGGCCTGAAGCCCGCCGACATGCCCGTCGTGTCGGTGTCGATCGCCGAGGAGGAGGTCGGCGGCATCGGCGTCCAGAACATCGAAGGTCAGCTGACCGCATGGAACTACTACCAGACCATCGACACGCCGGAGAACAAGAAGTTCGTCGACGCGTACAAGGCCCGGTACGGCGCGAACAAGCCGACGTCCGACCCGATGGAAGCCGCGTACACGTCCGTGTACCTGTGGAAGAACACCGTCGAGAAGGCGAACTCCTTCGCCACCAAGGACATCCAGGACAACGCGGACGGTGTCACGTTCGCCGCGCCGGAGGGACTGGTCACCATCGACGGGTCCAACCATCACATCACCAAGACCGCGCGCATCGGTGAGATCCGCGGCGACGGCCTGATCTACACGGTCTGGGATTCGGGCACCCCGATTCAGCCGGACCCGTACCTGAAGTCCTACCCGTGGGCCGAGTCCCTGGGGTAGCTGGAACACGGTCCGACGAGCACGAGGGAAGAGAGAGGACATACATCGATGGATGTAGTGATCGGACAGCTGTTCACCGGGTTGAGTATCGGATCGATCCTGTTGCTCGCGGCGCTGGGGCTGTCGTTGACGTTCGGCCAGATGGGCGTCATCAACATGGCGCACGGCGAATTCATCATGGCCGGCTCGTACACGGCCTACGTGGTGCAGCAGGTGGTGTCGAGCGCGACCGGTTCTCTGTTCATTTCTCTGCTCGTCGGTTTCGTGGTCGGTGGTGCGATGGGCGTCCTGCTCGAGGTGACACTCGTGAAGCGGATGTACCACCGGCCGCTGGACACGCTGCTGGTGACGTTCGGTGTGGGACTGATCCTGCAGCAATTGGCCCGCGACGTCTTCGGGGCACCCGCCGTCAACGTCGCCGCACCGGGCTGGCTGTCCGGCGGGGTGGAGATCCTGGGCGCGGTGGTCCCGAAGACGCGGCTGTTCATCCTGGTGCTCGCCGTCGTGGCCGTCGTCGCGCTGTCGCTGGCGATGCAGAAGTCGTCGATGGGACGCCGCATCCGCGCCGTTGTACAGAACCGCGACCTCGCGGAGACGAGCGGGATCTCCAGTCGCCGAACCGATGTGACGACGTTCTTCATCGGTTCCGGGCTGGCGGGCGTCGCGGGTGTGGCGCTGACCCTGATCGGCTCGACGAGCCCGACCATCGGCCAGAGTTACCTCATCGACGCGTTCCTGGTGGTCGTCGTCGGCGGCCTCGGCCAGATGAAGGGTGCGGTGATCGCCGCGTTCGCGCTCGGCATCCTCAATTCGTTCGTCGAGTACTCGACCACGGCGTCGATCGCCAAGGTCATCGTGTTCGTGGTCATCGTGGTGTTCCTCCAGGTTCGGCCGCAGGGCCTGTTCGCCGTCAAGACGAGGAGTCTCGTATGAGCATCCTGACGAGTGGCCGCTACCGCGCGTGGGCGGGATTCGCGCTGGCCGCGCTGCTTCTGTTCGTTCTCGCCCCCGCGGTCCTCAGCGACTTCCGGCTGAGTCTGCTCGGCAAGTTCCTGTGCTTCGCGATCGTCGCGGTCGGGATCGGCCTCGCCTGGGGCCGCGGCGGCATGCTCACGCTCGGCCAGGGTGTGTTCTTCGGACTGGGCGCGTACATGATGGCGATGCATCTGAAGATCGCCGACGCCGAACTCCGCGGCGACACCGTGCCCGACTTCATGCAGATCGCGGGCATCCGGGAACTGCCGGGCTACTGGGTGCCGTTCACGTCGCCGATCGTGACGATCCTGGGAATCCTCCTGGTCCCCGCGTCGGTGGCGTTCGTCCTCGGCCTCGGCGTGTTCAAGCGCCGCGTCAAGGGCGCGTATTTCGCGATTCTCAGCCAGGCACTCGCCGCCGCGTTCGCCATCCTGCTGGTGGGCCAGCAGAGCACCGGAGGAAGCAACGGCCTCAACCGGTTTCGCACGTTCTTCGGTTTCAACCTGAACGATCCCGCCAACAAGCAGATGCTGTTCTTCATCGCCGCAGGCGTGCTGCTGGCCGTCGTCGCCGTCACCCGGCAGCTGATGAACAGCCGGTACGGCGAACTGCTCGTCGCCGTCCGGGATCAGGAGGAGCGGGTGCGCTTCCTCGGGTACGACCCGGCGAACATCAAACTCGTCGCCTACGTGACGGCAGCATTCTTCGCAGGCCTGGCCGGTGCGCTGTTCGTGCCGATCGTCGGCATCATCTCCCCCGCCGACGTCGGGATCGTCCCGTCGATCGCGTTCCTGATCGGGGTGGCCATCGGCGGACGCGCCACGCTCCTCGGCCCCGTCCTCGGCGCGATCGGTGTGGCGTGGGCGCAGAGCGCCTTCTCGGAGTCGTTCCCGTCCGGCTGGATCTACGCGCAGGGTCTGCTGTTCATCGTGGTAGTCGGATTCTTCCCGGCCGGTGTCGCGGGACTGTTCGCGCTGCTGAAGCGCAAGCAGAAGGCCGCGTCCGAGCAGCAGCCACGGCCCGGTCCGGAGGACGAGACCGCGGCGGCGGAACGAATGGAGATGGCGCGATGACGATTCCCACCACAACCAAGGAGCCGGTGCTCGGCGGCAACGCCGGAATGTCCAGTGAGTACCTCGAGGCCCGGGACCTGCGGGTCAGCTTCGACGGCTTCAAGGCGGTCGACGGCGTCGACCTCACCCTGATGCAGGGCGATCTGCGGTTCCTGATCGGCCCCAACGGCGCGGGCAAGACCACGCTGGTCGACGCCATCACCGGGCTCGTCCCCGCGACGGGATCGGTCACGAAATCCGGCGTCGAGTTGATCGGCAAGAAGGTGCACCGCATCGCCCGGCTCGGCGTGGGCCGCACGTTCCAGACGGCGAGTGTGTTCGAGGACCTGTCGGTGCTCCAGAACCTCGACATCGCCGCGGGCGCGGGCCGCTCCGCGCTCACCCTGATGCGCCGCCGCAAGACGGTGCTCCCCGCGATCGAGGAGGCGCTCGACATCACGGGTCTCGGCAAGCTCCGCGACACCCCGGCCGGAATCCTCGCGCACGGGCAGAAGCAGTGGCTCGAGATCGGCATGCTCCTCGTGYAGAACTGCTCGGTCCTGCTGCTCGACGAGCCAGTGGCGGGCATGAGCCACGAGGAACGCGAGGAGACGGGAAACCTGCTGCGCCGCATCGGCGGTGAACGGACCGTCGTGGTGGTCGAGCACGACATGGACTTCATGCGCGCGTTCGCGACCTCGGTGACGGTGTTGCACGCCGGGAAGGTGCTGAGCGAGGGAACGGTCGAGCAGGTGCAGGCCGATCCCCGTGTGCAGGAGGTGTACCTCGGGACCGCCGCGGCGGGCGCCGCCCCCGAGTTGCAGCCCGACGTTTCGAAGGAGGACAGCGATGCTCGAGCTTGACGACGTCCGGGCCGGGTACGGCCGAACCGAGGTGATCCACGGAGTGTCGCTGACGGTCCCGTCGGACGGGGTCGCCGCGGTGATGGGACACAACGGCGCAGGCAAGACCACGCTTCTCCGGGCCGCGGTCGGACTGATCAAGGTGAATTCCGGGCGGGTGCTGTTCGACGGCGAGGACGTCACAGCGCTGCGGCCCAGCGCCCGGGTGGCGCGCGGCCTCGCGTACGTGCCGCAGGGCCAGCAGTCGTTCGGTCAGCTGACGACCGCGGAGAACCTGCAGGTGGTGGCGGACGGCCGCAAGCGCGGCAAGGAACTCGTCGGCGAGGCGCTCGACCTGTTCCCGGCGCTGCGCGGCCTGCTCGACCGGCGCGCCGGTCTCCTCTCCGGGGGCCAGCGTCAGCAACTCGCCATCGCGCGGGCGCTGATCACGGAACCGAAGATGCTGATCCTCGACGAACCGACGGAGGGAATCCAGCCGTCCGTCGTGACGGAGATCGAACGCACGATCATGGAACTCACCCGCCGCGGCGGCCTCGGAGTCCTGTTGGTGGAACAGCACATCGGGTTCGCGCTCGAATCCGCCGAGCGCTACTACGTCCTCGAGTCCGGGCGGGTCACGTCGTCCGGCGACGGCGGCGCCGCACCCGATTCCGACGTCCGGACCGCGGTCTCCGACGTCCGCGCGGCGATGGCGATCTGATGGCCCGCCGAGAACCGGCCGGTTCCCTCAGCGACCACGTGTACCTGTCGCTGCGCACCGATCTGATGAGCGGCCGGATCCCGCCGGGACAGCGGCTCGGCGAGGAACGTCTCGCCGACACCTATGGAGTGTCGCGGACACCGGTGCGGGAGGCCCTCGCCCGGCTCCTCGCCGACGGACTCGTCCAGCGCGACGTCGGCGGACTGTTTCCGTACCGCCCCCGCATCGACGAACTGGCCGGACTGTACGAACTGCGCATCACCCTCGAGCTTCAGGGAATCGCCCGGGTCCGTGCCGACGAGTCGCTGTCGCACGACCCGGACGTTCTGGGACCGGAACTCGAGCGGTGGTACGCGCTGCGGAAGGAGAACCCCGAGCCGGATGCCGGATTCGTCGCGCTCGACGAGCAGTTCCACACGGTGCTACTGCGGTCGGCCGGAAACCGGGCGCTGTCCGATGCGCTCGTCAGCGTGAACGCGAAGGTTCGGCCGGTCCGGATGTTCGACTACCTGACCCCCGACCGCATGAGCGCGACCGTCGACGAGCACATCGCGGTGGCCGAGTTCGCACTCGACGGCAAGCTCGATACCGCGTACGACACACTGCTCGCGCACATCAGCGAGTCGCGGGAGGTGGTGATCGAGCGCGCGGAACAGGCGCTTTCCCTCGCGCGGATGGCCTGGGCGATCCGTGATTGAGACAGTTGTCCAACTCGGTGGGACGTTGTTGTTTGTTTGTTGCGGCCGGGCACGGTCCTGACGTCATGGGCGTTGACCAGCATCACCTCGAGGAGTTCCTCGAGCAGGTAGTAGAACGGGCGCCAGTAGTTGCTGGTGGCTTCCATCACCACGCAGGTGACCTTCCGCTCGAGTAGGTGCTCGCGCAGGGCGAGGATCTGGTTGGTCATCGCGCCCCACGTCGTCACCGTGGAGGAGGTGCGTCTGTTGCCGCGGCCCTGGATCCGCACGCACACCTTCGCGTCCTTCTTGGAGATGTCGATTCCCGCGCATCGCGGGTGCACCACGTCCATCACCGCCACCGATCCCGGGCTGGGCCCGATACGTATCTGGTTGTATGGGTGCGTGTTCCGGGGAGGGCGGGGATAGAAACAGGACTCTGACACTCGTGCTCGAAGGCAACAGTCCACGGTTCCCGCGGACGACGAACTGTGCCCTCCGCCACCAAACTAATCCACAGGCTCACCGGCACCATAGAGCATCCGGGGTCGACCGAAACACCCCTCAAGTATCCCCCAACCAGCACCGACCCCACCGGACTGCGGCCGTGACGATCACCGGCAAACCACGCACTCACGGTGACCGACCGCCACATTTCCCCTCACCACGGCGGAGCAGCGCCCCTGGAGAACTGATATGGACGCAGATTTGTCAAGAGGGCAGCAGGAGGCGGACGTCCAGGACCGTCGTCGAGGGACGTCCGCCTCGGGTGGCCCCGGATGAATCTGTTGGTTGGTGGCGAGCGTGTCGGTTGTCGACGCGTTGTCGAAGTCTGATATGCGCGGGTTGGCTACCGCAAAGACAGTTGTTCGGCTGGAGTGGATCGCTGGTCTAACCTCGAG
>NZ_JBFUHV010000084.1:0-36922 GCF_056402215.1 Rhodococcus sp. P4_B6
GCTCACCACCGCGGCGACCTCCTCGGGCTTGCCCTGCCGCTGTGCATCAGCAGTTCGCGGACGTCGTGTTCGCGGCAGCCGGGCGGTTCGACGACGCCGACGCGGCTCCGGCCGGTTCGCCGGAGGCCGAAGTCGCGTGCGGCGTCGGCTATTCGCTGGCGATGAACAACCTCAAGGTCACGGCGTCGACCCTGGCCGTCGACCTCGTCGGCAGGGCCCTGCTGATCTGTGGGATCGCCGGCTACCGAGAAGACACGGAGTACTCGCTCGGCCGGCACCTGCGTGATGCGCACGGTGCGGCCGTGATGGTCAACAACGATCGAATCATGGCCAACTCGGCGCAGATGGCCACCGCATACCGGGGGACGATATGAGCACGGATATCGCAGTGGAGCAGGAAGAGACGAGCGAACTCGAGCGCGCCCGCCGCGCGTTCCGGGCGGAACTGCTGGGAGCCGGGCTCCTGGTGGACACGTCCGTCGCCGGCCTCTACGGACGGTCGGGGTTGTTCGAGGACATCGTCGACGGCATCGACGCGGTCGTCCGGGCAGCGGGCCCGGGCGCGTCCGCGGCCCGATTCCGGTTTCCGCCGGTGTTCCCGCGCACCAGTTTCGAGCGTACCGACTACATCGCGTCGTTCCCGAATCTGACCGGTGCCGTCAACACGTTCACCGGCACCAACGCCGAGCACGCACAACTGCTCGCGGCGCGGGCCGAGGGCGAGAGCTGGGACAGGTGGCTCGAGCCGACCGACACCATGCTGGTGTCGGCGGCCTGCCATCCCGCGTACCCGATGTTCACGGGAGTGCTGCCGGACGGGGGAGCACTGCTCGACGTGTACGGCTACTGCTTCCGGCACGAGCCCGCGTTCGATCCCGCCCGCATGCAGGCGTTCCGGATGCACGAGTTCGTGCGGATCGGCACCGCGGACCAGGCTGCGGACCACCGCGACTCGTGGATCGAGCGCGGGCTGGAGGTGCTGTCCGACCTGTGGCTGGACGCGTCACCGGTGATCGCCAACGACCCGTTCTTCGGCAGGGCCGGACGCATGCTGGCCGCCAACCAGCGCGACGAGAACCTCAAGACCGAGCTGACGGTGCGCCTGTACGGCGATCTCGACGACGGGACCGCCGTCGTGTCGTGCAACTGCCATCAGGACCATTTCGGTGTCACGTTCGACATCGCGACCGCGGGCGGCGATGTCGCGCATAGTGCGTGTGTGGGGTTCGGGATGGAACGCATCGCGCTCGCGATGCTGCGGACCCACGGCATGGACCCGTCGCGCTGGCCGAGCGCAGTGAAATCCCGGATGTCGCTGTGACGTCCCGGCTGATCGACATCTCGCCGGACGGCTACGAACCGCACCCCATCCACGCGGACGAACGGACCTGGACCGAGACCAACTGCTACCTCGACCTGTGGGTGGAGGTACTCCACTCGCTCGGGCTCGATCCGGTGCCCGCCGCCGCGTGCGCATTCGGCGCCCGGTTCGACGGATCGCAGTGGACGTTCCTGAAGTTCAAGCCCGAGGATCTGTTCGCCCTGTACGGGATCGACGTGGGGGAGATGAACGTCTGGCGCGGTGTCCTCGACCATGTGGAGGACAATCTCGCAGTCGGGATGTTGTCGACCGTCGAGGTGGATGCGCACTGGCTCCCGGACACGGCAGGCACCGGCTACCGCGAGAGCCACACCAAGACCACGATCGTCGCGAACTTCGTCGACCGCGAGTCCGGTGTGCTCGAGTACTTCCATAACAGTGGGTATCACCGGCTGACCGGGGACGACTTTCGCGGGCTGTTCGGACTCGACCTCGCCGGATCGGCGACGTTCACGCCGTACGTCGAGCAGGTCCGGTTCGACGGGGAGGCGGAATACCGACCGGGCCGCTTCGACGCGGTGCTGCGGCATCATCTCGCGACGCGACCGGACGGAAATCCGGTGCGCGCTCTCGGTGAGCGGGTGGTCGCCGACGTGCCCTGGATCCGCGGCGCGGGCATCGACACGTTTCACCTGTGGACGTTCGGGGTGTTGCGGCAGTGCGGTGCCACCGCGGAACTCGCTGCCGACGTCTGCGAGTACCTCGAGCGCAACGGGTTCGCGGGGGCCGCGGCGTTCGCTCCGGGCTTCCGGGAGGTGGCGCAGGGCGCGAAGAGTGTGCAGTTCCAGATGGCGCGCGCCGCTCGCGGACGCAGCGTCGACCCGTCAGCACAACTCGACGGCATGGCCGAGGCGTGGGAACGATCGGTGGACGGCGTGGCGCGCGTGGTCGGACGCGCGTAGTGGATCTACTCGACGGCGCCCGGTGGCGTTGCGTGGCAACGGAACCGGGTTCGGTCACCGATCCGTCGGGATTGGCTTGTGTGCCGGGTCCGTGGTATCCCGCGCAGGTTCCGGGAACCGCGGCCGGCGCGATCCGGGCGGCCGACGGCGTCGCGGCGGCGCGCGCGGTGCAGACCGATGCGGTGGACTGGTGGTTCGTCACCGACGTGTCCGGCGGCGGCCCCGGTCCGTGGCGGCTCGAGTTCGACGGCCTGGCCTCGCTCGCGGAGGTGTGGGCCGGCGACGACCTCGTCCTGTCCTCGGAGTCGATGTTCGTGCCGGCCTCGGTCGACGTGGACTCTCGCCCCGGCACGGTCACGCTGGCGATCCGATTCCCGTCGCTCGACGCGGCGCTGCGCAGCCGGCGGCCCCGCGGACGCTGGCGGTCGTCGCTGGTGAGTGCGCAGGGGCTGCGCTGGATGCGCACGAGCCTGCTCGGTCGCGCTCCGGTCTTCGGCGGCGTGCCCGCCCCGGTCGGGCCGTGGCGGCCCGTGCGACTGCACGACCGCACGGCGCCGGTGCTGTCGGACCGTCACGTGGTCACCACGGTGCAGGACGGGACGGGCGTGCTGGAACTTGCCGTGCGTGTGCACGGCTCGGCCTGCCCGCCGCCCGTCGTCCGGCTCGGCGACGTCTCCGCGGAGGCGACCGTCGTCGAAACCGGCTCCGGCGTGCAGGACGTGCGCGCCCACCTGCGCATCCCCGACGTCCGGTTGTGGTGGCCCCACACCCACGGCGTCCCGGTGACGTATCCGCTGAGCATCACCCTCGGCGAGCACGTCGTCGACCTGGGCGCCGTCGGATTCCGCACCGTGAGCGTGGCGCGCGGCGACGGCGGGTTCCGGCTGGCGGTCAACGGCGTCGACGTGTACTGCCGCGGCGCCGTCTGGACCCCGGTCGATCCGATCGGGCTGGGCGGCCGGGATCAGACGCGGGAGACCCTCGAGCGGGTGGTCGAGGCCGGGCTCAACATGGTCCGGGTGCCGGGCACGATGCTGTACGAGGACGCCGCATTCTGGGACGACTGTGCCGAACTCGGCGTTCTGGTATGGCAGGACGCCATGCTGTCGACGTTCGACCCGCCCGACGACCAGCCGTTCCTGGAACTGCTGACCGCGGAGGTCGAGGCGGTGCTGCGGCCGCTGTCCGGGAACCCCGCGCTCGCCGTGTTCAGCGGCGGCAGCGAAACCGAACAGCAACCCACGATGCTCGGGCTCCCCGCGGCGCACATCCCGGCGGTACACGACGTGATCCCGGCGGTGGTCGCGCGGACCGCGCCGGGGGTGGCGGCGGTGTCGTCGTCGCCGTCCCCGCCGCCGGGAGGCGACGCGCTCGCGACCCACGTCGGAACGGGTGTCGCGCACTACTTCGGCGTCGGCGGTTATCGGCTTCCGCCGTCCGACGTCCGCCAGGCCGGGGTGCGGTTCGCCGCCGAATGCCTCGCGTTCTCGATCCCGCCGTCGGATGCGACGATCGAGACCGAGTTCGGCAGCCTCGCCGCTGCGGGCCACCATCCGCGGTGGAAGGCCGCCGTGCCCCGGGACAACGGGGCGTCCTCGGACTTCGAGGACGTCCGTGATCATTACGTGCGGACACTGTTCGGTGAGGAGCCGTCGACGGTCCGCTGGTGCGATCCCGAGCGGTACCTGGCCCTCGGTCGCGCCGCCGTCTGCGAGGCCTTCGCGGCGGCCCTCGGATACTGGCGTCGGCCCGACTCGGGATGCGACGGCGCTCTGGTGCTCGCGCTCCGCGACCTCGAACCCGGCGCCGGGTGGGGACTGCTCGACTCCGACGGCCGGCCGAAGGCTCCGTGGTTCGTGATGCGGCGGCTGTCCCGGCCGGTGGCGGTGCTCCTCGGCGAGGACGGGATGGACGGACTGCGCATCGACGCGGTCAACGACTCGGCCCGCGCGATCGTGGGGGAGTTGCGGGTGCAGGTACATACCCGCACGGGTTCGCGGGCGTTCGACGTCGCCGAACCGGTGACCCTGGCCGCGCACGCGGCCCGCCGGTGGTCGCTCGACGCGCTGCTCGGTCGCTTCACCGACGCGACACACGTCCACCGTTTCGGGGTCCGCGGCTACGAGAGCGTGACTGTCACGCTGTCGGGCGAGGACGGTGTCGTCGCCGAGTCCGTTCACCTCTTCGGTGGCCCGGCTCGTGCCCTCGAACGCACCGTCGGCCTGACGGCGGCGGCGCGGGAAACGGCGCCCGGCGACTGGGTGGTCGACGTCGCCGCCGACGGCGCTGCGCAGTACGTCCACCTCGAACTCGGCGGATTCGAACCCGCCGACTCCTGGTTCCATCTGCCACCCGGCGGCACCCGGATCGTGCCGGTGCGCAGGACCGGGACGGCGGAGTCGGTGACCGGGCAGGTGCGGGCGCTGAACTCGGTGAGCGTCGCCCCGGTGGTGCGGGCCGCCACCTGATCCGGACCCCGGTTCGTCGATGTGCGATATCGACTAGGCTGGCTCAGTCCGCAACTGGCCGCTCGTCCCGGCCCGAGCTGTTCGCCGGCAGTTCGTCATCACTGCTCAGGAGTGCGTCGTTGTCTTCCCCGCTCATCGCTGCCGAGCCCTCGTCCGACACCCCGCTCGCCGGACTGGCGAAGATCGCGCTGGGCGACGCCGTCGTCGCGCAGGTGACCGAGGCCCTCGGGCGGCATCACCTTGACATCGTCGCGCCCGCACCCGCCAGGCCGTTCGTGGCCGCGGCCCTCGCCGAGCGCACCCACCTGCTTCTGGTCACCGCGACCGGTCGCGAGGCCGACGACCTCACCGCCGAACTGCAGGAGATGATCGGCGACGCCGTGGCGCAGTTCCCGTCGTGGGAGACGTTGCCGCACGAACGGCTGTCRCCGAGCGCCGACACGGTCGGTCGCCGGGTGGAGGTGCTCCGCAGGCTCGCGCGGCCCGACGACCGCTCGTACGGGGCGCCGCTCCAGGTCGTCGTCACCACCGTCCGTTCACTGGTGCAGCCCATGGCACCCGGTCTCGGCGAGATCGAACCCGTCACGCTGCGGGTGGGGGTGGAGCACGACTTCGACGGGCTGATCCAGCGGCTCGTCGAAATGGCGTACACGCGCGTCGACATGGTCGGCAAGCGCGGCGAGTTCGCCGTCCGCGGCGGCATCCTGGACCTGTTCTCGCCCACCGCGGATCATCCGGTGCGCGTCGAGTTCTGGGGCGACGAGGTCACCGAGTTGCGCGCGTTCTCCGTCGCCGACCAGAGGTCGCTCGCCGAGCTCGACATCGACGCCGTCATTGCGCCGCCGTGCCGCGAACTGCTCCTCACCGAGGACGTCCGCGACAGGGCCGCGCAGCTCGCGGTCGACAACCAGGCCGACGCCGCGCTCGTCGAGATGCTCGACAAGATGTCGGCAGGCATCCCGGTCGAGGGCATGGAGGCACTGCTGCCCGTGCTGCGGCCGGGGCAGCTGCAATTGCTCACCGACGTGCTGCCCGAGAGCGCGCACGTGCTGCTGTGCGATCCGGAGAAGATCCGGACACGCGCCACCGACCTGGTGCGCACCGGTCAGGAGTTCCTCGAGGCGTCGTGGACGGCGGCCTCGATCGGCGGCGCCGCCCCGCTCGACACGTCGGTGCTGAAGGGTGACGGCATCGACCTGGGCGCCTCCGCCTACCGCTCGCTCAGCCAGGTCCGCGAATCCGCGGAGACCGCCGGTCTGCCGTGGTGGACGCTGAGCCCGCTCGCGTCCGGCAGCGGCGAGGAACTGGAGCTGGCGGTCACCCCTGCACCGCAGGTCCGCGGTTCCGACGAGCTGCTGTCCGAACTGTTCGTGAGCCTGCGCGCCCATGTCAGCACGGGCGGCCGGGCAGTCATCGTGGTCGCAGGCGCCGGTACCGCGCATCGTGTGCTCGAGCGCCTCCGCGAGGCCGAGGTGCCCGCGGCGGAACTCGCACCCGGTTCGGAGCCCGCCCGCGGTCAGGTCGGGGTGTTGCGCGGATCGCTGCACGACGGCCTGGTCTTCCCCGGCGGCGACACCACCCCCGGACTCGTCGTCGTCACGGAGTCCGATCTCACCGGCAACCGGGTGGCCGCGGTCGGCGACGGCAAGCGGCTGCCCGCCAAGCGCCGCAACCAGGTGGACCCGCTCGCCCTGACGGCCGGCGACATGGTGGTGCACGACCAGCACGGCATCGGACGATTCGTCGAGATGGTCGAACGGACTATCGGCGGCGCGCGGCGCGAATACCTCGTGATCGAATACGCCGCCAGCAAGCGCGGCCACCCGGGCGACCGGCTGTTCGTCCCGATGGAGTCCCTCGACCAGCTGTCGCGGTACGTCGGCGGCGAACTGCCCGCACTCAGCAAGCTCGGCGGTTCCGACTGGGCCAACACCAAACGCAAGGCGCGCAAGGCGGTTCGTGAGATCGCCGGTGAACTCGTCCAGCTGTATGCGGCGCGGCAGGCCGCACCCGGTCATGCGTTCGGCCCGGACACCCCGTGGCAGAAGGAGATGGAGGACGCGTTCGCGTTCACCGAGACCCACGACCAGCTGACGGTCATCAGCGAGGTCAAGGCCGACATGGAGAAGGCCGTCCCGATGGACCGCGTCGTCATCGGCGACGTCGGCTACGGCAAGACGGAGATCGCGGTACGGGCGGCGTTCAAGGCCGTGCAGGACGGCAAGCAGGTGGCGGTCCTGGTCCCGACGACGCTGCTCGCTCAGCAGCACCTGCAGACGTTCACCGAGCGGATGGCGGCGTTCCCGGTGACGGTACGCGGGCTCTCCCGGTTCACGGATGCAGGGGACTCCAAGGAGATCATCGCCGGCATGGCCGACGGCGAGATCGACGTCGTCGTCGGCACGCACCGGCTGCTGCAGACCGGGATCCGGTGGAAGGACCTGGGCCTCGTCGTCGTCGACGAGGAACAGCGCTTCGGTGTGGAGCACAAGGAACACATCAAGGCGCTGCGCACCCACGTGGACGTTCTCACCATGTCGGCGACGCCGATCCCGCGAACGCTGGAGATGAGCATGGCGGGCATCCGCGAGATGTCCACGATCCTCACACCGCCGGAGGAGCGGCACCCCATCCTCACGTACGTCGGCGCGTACGCAGACAAGCAGGTGGCCGCCGCCATCCGACGCGAACTGCTCCGCGACGGGCAGGTGTTCTACGTCCACAACCGGGTCAGCTCGATCGACAAGGCCGCCCAGCGGATCCGCGACCTCGTCCCCGAGGCGCGTGTCGTCGTCGCGCACGGGCAGATGAACGAGGACACGCTGGAGCGGACCGTGCAGGGCTTCTGGGAGCGGGACTACGACGTGCTGGTGTGCACCACCATCATCGAGACCGGCCTCGACATCTCCAACGCCAACACGCTCATCGTCGAACGCGCCGATTCGCTGGGCCTGTCGCAGTTGCACCAGTTGCGCGGTCGCGTCGGGCGTAGCCGTGAACGCGGCTACGCGTACTTCCTGTACCCGCCGGAGAAGCCGCTCACCGAGACGGCCTACGACCGCCTGGCGACCATTTCGCAGAACTCCGACCTCGGCGCGGGCATGGCGGTCGCGATGAAGGACCTCGAGATCCGTGGCGCCGGAAACGTGCTGGGCGCCGAGCAGTCCGGTCACGTGGCAGGAGTCGGGTTCGACCTGTACGTGCGGCTGGTGGGGGAGGCGGTCGAGGCCTTCCGGGCGGCGGCCGACGGCAAGCCGATCACGACGGAGGACGCCCCGAAGGAAGTCCGGATCGACCTTCCCGTCGACGCGCACATCCCCCCGGACTACGTCACCAGCGACCGTCTCCGGCTCGAGGGGTACCGAAAGCTCGCGGCCGCCACCGAACTCGACGGCATCACCGCCGTCGTGGACGAACTCGTCGACCGGTACGGCCCCCTCCCCGAGGAGGTTCGCCGACTGGTCTCAGTGGCCAAGCTGCGCCTGCTGGCCCGCGAATACGGCCTCGAGGAGATCGCCGTCGTCGGAACGCAGCTGAAGATCGCGCCGATGGCCCTGCCCGACTCGAAGCAGCTGCGTCTCAAGCGGATCTACCCGAGTGCGCAGTACCGCGCCACCACCGGCATGGTGCAGTTGCCGCTGCCCCGGGCGGGTTCGGGCGGGATCGGCGCCGAGCGGGTGCGCGACGTGGAGTTGCTGCAGTACATCGCGGACTTCGTGCTCGCACTGGACGGCAAGGCCGCCGGGGCCGTGGTGATGGAGGCCTGACCCGATGACGGTGGTCCTGCTCGACCCGTTGCGGCCCACGACGATCCCGATGGAAGCCGTCGGGGTGGTCGGTGGCGGAGTGGCGTTCACCGACGAGGTGCCCGAGTCCGTGCGGACGCTGCTGTCCGCCGCACCCGGCGCCGCTGTCCTGATCAGTACCGATCCCGACCATCCCACCGTGCGCGAGTGGGTCGCGTCGGGGTCCCGGATCATCGCGGCACCGAAGGTCCCGGGCGACAACCTCGTCGAGGCCGCCGAGGTGATGGACCGGTTGTGGAGCTACGGCGGCTGGGAAGTGACGCAGACACACCGGACGTTGTCGCACTACCTCGTCGAGGAGACGTACGAGGTTCTCGACGCGATCGAGTCCGCCGAGCCCGGAGACCTGCGTGAAGAGCTCGGGGATCTGCTGCTGCAGGTCCTGTTCCATTCGCGCATCGCCTCGGCGTCGGGCAATTTCGACGTCGACGACGTGGCCGCGACCCTGGTCGCCAAACTCGTGCACCGCAGCCCCCACCTCGGTGAGGACGTCGTCGGCCCGATCGACATCGCCGAGCAGGAACGGGCCTGGGAGATCCGGAAGGCGGCGGAAAAGGCCCGCAGCTCCTGCCTCGACGGGGTCGCGATGAGTCAGCCCGCGGCATCCCTCGCGGCGAAGGTCATCGCCCGCGCGAGCAAGGCTGGCCTGCCGCCCGAGCTGGTGCCCGCGGAGATCACGGCGGACAGCGCGGCGGTGGTCGCTGCCGAGTCGAGGCTGCAGGCGGCGACGCACGACCTGATCGCCCGTGTCCGCGCGGCCGAGGATGCTGCGCGCGCGGCGGGGAAGACCGAACTCGCCCCCGCGGACTGGCTCGGGTACTGGACGTCCTGATACCGGGGCGATCGGCGTTATCGCTCGGGTTTGCCAAAATGTAACTGAGGGATGAATCACTCCCGTGTCCGTAGTGCACGAAAAACAAACCTGAGGTAGTTTAAAGCGCGCATAGAAGACCAGTTGGTTGCAAATACGCGTTTCGAAGTACTGCGAAGTCCTTCTGCTCGGGTGTTTATGGTCTTCGCGCACTGCACGTGGTGGGTATCCGAGCTCCCGGTCGGGCGAGGGCCGATACCCACAGGGGACCACACATAGTGACGCTTCCGGGCCGAGTCGATTGCYCGACGATGAGAGACGGACACATGAGCCTGTACACGCCTGACCGCCTGGAACCTTCCGACGAGACAGACGCGCACGACATCGACGAGACCGGCGCCGCCGACCGCGCGCCCGGCCGCCCGACGGTCACCGTCGTCGTGCCCGCGATGAACGAAGCCAAGAACCTTCCTCATGTCGCCGCGCGCATGCCGGCAGACATCGACGAAATCGTCTTCGTGGACGGCCATTCAGTCGACGACACCGTCGATGTGGCGCGGAGCCTGTGGCCGGACGCGAAGTTCGTGACGCAGAGTCGCAAGGGCAAGGGCAACGCCCTGGCCTGCGGATTCCGTGTCGCGACGTCCGACATCATCGTGATGATCGACGCCGACGGCTCCACCGACCCGGCAGAGATCCCGTTGTTCGTCGGTGCCCTCGTGGCCGGCGCGGACTTCGCGAAGGGAACCCGCTTCGCAGACGGCGGCGGCAGCTCGGACATCACCTTCGGTCGAAAGCTCGGAAACAAGGCGTTGAACGCCATCGTCAACCTCAAGTTCGGGGCAGCGTTCAGCGACTTGTGCTACGGCTACAACGCATTCTGGCGCCACCACGTCCCGGTGATGGCATTGCCCGCGGTAGAGGCGGCCGAGGCGCAGTGGGGCGACGGGTTCGAGATCGAGACCCTCATCAACGTGCGGGTCGCCAACGCGGGCCTGAAGATCACCGAGGTCCCGAGTTTCGAGCAGGATCGCATCCACGGCGAGAGCAACCTGAACGCGGTGCGGGACGGACTTCGTGTGTTGCGCACCATCAGGAGCGAACAGCGCACGACCGCAACGCACCTGTCCCCGGCGCCCGTCCCGCAGGGCTGAGCGGCCATGACGGTGTCCACGCTCGTGTCCTGCTCCGTCGTCATCTGCGCCTACACCACCGAACGGTGGAGCGACCTGTGCGCCGCGGTCGACTCGGTCCTCGCCCAGAGTGTGCCGGTCCTCGAGGTGCTGCTGGTGATCGATCATTCGGAGGAGTTGTTCTCCCGTGCCGAACGGCACTTCGCAGCGGAACCTCGTGTGACCGTGCTACGCAATTCCGAGTCGAAGGGCCTGTCCGGCGCCCGCAATACCGGCGTCCGCGCGTCGAGGGGCGACATGATCGCGTTCCTCGACGACGATGCCCGCGCCGAGCTCGACTGGTATCGCGTGTCCGCCGCCCACTATTCCGATCCCGAGGTGCTCGGTGTCGGCGGATTCGCCAGCCCGGCGTGGCCGGCCGACCGTCCCGTGTGGATGCCCGCCGAGTTCGACTGGGTGGTCGGCTGCAGCTACGTCGGCCAGCCGACGCGCATCGAACCGGTGCGGAACTTCATCGGCTGCAACATGTCTCTGCGGCGCACGGTCTTCGACACCGTCGACGGGTTCAGTGACGGAATCGGCAGGGTCGGGAAGACGCCGGTCGGGTGCGAGGAGACCGAACTCTGCATCCGGATCCGAACTCACAAGCCCACCGCGCAATTGCTGTTCGACCCCGCGATGAGGGTGGTGCACCGCGTCAGTGACGACCGCACCACGTTCCGCTACTTCCTCTCGCGCTGCTTCCACGAGGGCGTGTCGAAAGCGCTGGTCTCCGATCTCGTCGGGGCCGGCGACGCGCTCAGCAGCGAACGGGCGTACACCGCACGTGTACTCCCACGAGCCGTCGTCTCGGGGATCGCGTCCCCTCGGCACGGCGGACTGTTCCGAGCGGGTGCCGTGGTCGCGGGGTTCACGGTGACCGCAGCCGGATACGTCCGAGGTCTCGTCGGATTGCGATCGAAGCGGGTGACGGCATGACTGGAACACTCGATCGCCGGATCGACCTGGCGCCGGCCCTCGAGAGCGATCACGCGCCGACGTGGGACGGCGCCGTCTGGGTCGGCGAACTACGCGGACCTGTCCGGGAAGACACCGAATACCGGCTGGACCGAGCCGAGGGTTATCGGCGCGCCCGGCTGCTCGTACGAGAAGATCGCACCCTGCTGGGATTCGTCGAGGTGGACATCGAGGACGGCAGGCTCGAGACCGCCGCACTGCGGCACGCACTGGACGGGCTCGTGCCGGTGGCAGTGGCCGACAGCGTCGTCGACACCGAAGCATCCGGCCCGTCCGTCACCGTCGTGGTGTGTACCCGCGACCGGGTCGACAGCCTGAAGGACGCCCTGCAATCGATCCTGTCGCTCGACCATCCCGGCTACGAGGTGATCGTGGTCGACAACGCATCCCGCACGGATGCCACCCAGCGGTATGTCGCCGAACTCGGTGACCCCCGCGTGCGCGTCGTGACCGAGCCCCGGCCCGGACTGTCCCGGGCGCGCAATGCGGGAGTCCGCGCGGCGAACACCGAGATCATCGCGTTCACCGACGACGACGTCGTGGTCGACCCGCACTGGCTCACCGAACTCGTGGCCGGCTTCGGTGCAGGGAACGCGGTCGCATGCGTATGCGGGATCGTCCCGAGCGGTGAGATCCGCACACCCGCGCAGGCGTACTTCGATCAGCGGGTGGGGTGGGCGAGTTCCTGTGTCCCACGGCTGTTCGACCTCGCGCACCCGCCCGCCGACGTGCCGCTCTTCCCCTTCCAGATCGGGATCTACGGCACCGGCGCGAATTTCGCCGTCGACCGGCAGGCCGTGTACGCGCTCGGCGGTTTCGACGAGGCACTCGGGGCGGGAGCCCCCACCGACGGCGGCGAAGACCTCGACATGTTCTTCCGCGTGCTGCACTCCGGGCGGCAACTGGCGTACCGACCCGGGGCGGTCGTGTGGCATCGGCACCGCGAGGACAACGAGGCGCTCGCCGTCCAGGCGCGCGGCTACGGACTCGGACTCGGCGCCTGGCTGGCCAAGATCGCCGTCCATCCACGCACCGCGTGGCTCGCGGTGCGTATCGCGGTGCGGCAGGCGCCCACGTTTCTCCGTCTGTCGCGGAAGATGTCCCACGTCGCCACGCCTCCGGACCGTCTCGCCGGCCACCTTCCCGAGGGGATCGGGGCCACCGAGCTCCGGTCCATCGCACGCGGACCGTTCGCCTATCTGAAGGCCCGCGTCGAGGGCCGGGATCCGGCGCCGATGAGAGGGGTGACTCATGACGGCCCATCCTGATCTCGTAGGCACCGAGCCGCTCGGCGGCCGCGCCGACGGCACCCGGTTCGCCACCTGGTTCGGACCGGACGACGCACCGCTGTTCGCCGTCGTCGATCGTCCTGCCGACGGCCGCTGCCGCGGTGCCGTCGTCCTCTGCCCGCCGATCGGCAAGGAACAGGTCGACTCGTATCGCGGAATGGTGTATCTCGCCCAGCAATTACGCGCTCGAGGGCTGCTGGTGTTGCGGTTCGACTACCGCGGCACCGGCGACTCGTCCGGCGCCCAGGACGATTCCGACGCGGTCGCGGGGTGGCTCGACAGCATCCGGAGAGCGGTCGACTACGTGCGCAGCTCCGGCATCACGGACATCGGGTTGGTCGGCCTCCGGGTCGGCGCCCTGCTCGCCGCACAGGTCGCCGCGGTGTGCGGTCCGGTGCGGGCCGTGGCCTTGTGGGATCCTGTGGTTCGTGGCCGCGCCTACCTGCGCAAGCAGACCGCGCTCCACCAGATGGTGGTCGGTCCCGAGGACACGGACGATCCGCGAGTGACGCTCATCGGTGCGGTGCTCGCACCGGCCGCGGCGTCGGCCCTGTCGGCGATGTCTCTGCGTGCCGCGACCCCGCCGTCGGGCGCGAAGGTCCTGATGGCGGTGCGGGACAGTGAGGTCGATTCCGTCGCGACGCGTGAGGCCGTTGCCGCCTGGAACGCCGAGACCGTCACCGTCCACGACTACGAATCATTCCTCGAGCCGGCGGACTTCGTGGTCCGGCACCCGTTCGGTGACATCGACCGGATCGCGGCATGGATGTCCGCATCCTTCGGCGACCACCACACCGGTGCCGCACTCGATCTCCGCCCCACCGCCGTGGTGGATCGCACCGTCGACGGCAGGCAGGTCATCGAGACACTGGAGTTCGCGGGAGCGACCGAACTCTTCACGATCCGTACGTCCGTCGCGGCCGAACAGGGTGCGACGCACAGCCCTGCGGGACCGACGGTGATCTTCCACGGAACCGCCAACGAGCACCGTGTGGGACCGGTCCGGCTGTGGGCCGAGACCGCGCGCGAGCTGGCGGCCCACGGGATCGTCAGCGTCCGCTTCGATCGTCGCGGCACCGGCGACACCGGTCTGGTGCAGCACGGCGAATGCACCACCATCTACACGGACGAATCCCGGGACGACGCCGTCGACATCATCTCCGTCAGCGGTGCGCCGCCCGGATCGGTTGTGCTCGCCGGGATGTGCTCGGGGGCATGGAATTCGAGCTACGCCGCCATCCGGCACCCCGTCCGGGCAGTGGTCCTGGTCAACATGGCGGACTGGACAATCACCCGGAAGGCATTCGTGAAGCAGTCCACGATGGACGCCGACCGGAGGTCCCTGAAGGGGGCAGCGCTCGCGCTGCTCCACCGGCACGCGGCGACGGCGAAGAAATACCTGCGGGTGTGGTTGCCCTACCGCGGCTGGTTGTGGCTGGGCCGGGCCGGGCTGCTGCAGGTGCCGGAAGTCATGCTCGCTCCGCTCCACGAGCGCGGCGTGCACGCTACCGTCCTCCTCTCACCGGTCGATTACGCGGCGTTCGCCGAGAACCACGGCGAGCGAAGCCTTCGCCGGCTGCGGGGTGCCGGCTGGAACGGACGTCTGGTCACCTACCCGTCCGGTGACCACTCGCTGTACAGCACCGCCCTGCGCGACAGGGTTCTCCGGGACGTCCTCGCCACTGCGCTCGGTGAACTGACCGTGGGCCGTGTCGACGACGCCCGTGACGATTCCCGGTCGGCGTTGGCCGGGTAGTCATGGGATCCCTGACAGCGACGCAGTCGCAACTACGCGCCAGACACCGTGCCGAGCAGCCACCGCGCTCTGCGGGGCGGAATCTGCAGCTCAACTCGATGGCACTCATGCTGTCGAGTGTCGTCACCGGTGTCCTCGGCCTCGCCTTCTGGGGCGCGGCTGCGCGGTTGTTCCCCGCTGATCAGGTGGGCGTGGCGTCCGCTCTCATCTCGACGGCGATCATGCTGTCGACGCTCTCGAATCTCAGCCTCGGCTCGATGTTCGAGCGCTTCCTGCCGGTGGCGGGCCACCGCGCGGGACCGTTGCTGGTCAAGGGTTTCGCCGCCGTGGCCACGCTGGCCTTCGTGTCGGCTGTCGGGCTCATCGTCCTCGGTCCGCGGGACACGCTGTTCGAAAACAACTTGGAAATCGCGATCTATCCGGTGTTCGTCGTCGTCCTCGCGCTCTTCGCGCTGCAGGACCAGACCGTCTCCGGTCTGGGCGTGGCCCGCTGGGCGGCGTCGAAGAACGTCTTCCACGCGCTGGCCAAACTGCTGGCGGTCGTGGTGCTCGCGGCGTCCGGGTCGGCGCTCGCCATCGTCGCGTCCTGGGGGGTCACCGCGGCGGTCGCCGTTGTGGTTCTGCTGACGTCGATGGGGCTGCGCATCCGGTCCGACCCGCGATACCGGCAGGTACCCGCGCTGCCTTCCAACAAGGAACTCGGGGTGTACTTCGGTTCCTCGTACGGCATTTCGGCGCTGGGGGCCATTGCCCCGCTCGTCGTCCCGCTGATCGTTGTCACCCGGGTCGGCACCGCGGCGAACGCCTACTTCGCGGTGACGTGGTCGATCGTCAGCGCCCTCTACATCATGGTGAACCTCATGGTGGGCCCGTTCGTGGCCGAGGCCGCCGCGCATCCGGACAAGATCGTCAGCCTGTCCCGCCGGTTCGTCCGCACCATTGCCGTGATCGCGGTGGTGGGCGGATTCGGGCTGGCCTTCGTCGCGCCGCCCGCGCTCGGAGTCATCGGGGCGGAATACCGTGCGGAAGGAACGCCGCTGCTCCATCTCGCCGCGGTCTTCGTGCCCCTCGCCGTCATCGGCGCCGTCTACGACGGTCTCGCACGGGTGTACCGCCGGCTCACCCTCGCCGTCGTCACCCAGTGCCTGGCCACGGTGGTGATCATCGTCGGCAGCCTGGTCTTCAGCGCGTCGGTCGGCGTCGCGGGGGTGGGCTGGGCGTATCTCGCCGCCGAAACACTGACCGCCGTGATCCTCGCCGGACCGCTCATCTCCTGGCTCCGCCGACTCCAGAACCGCGCCAAGTGGGAGCGGTGGCTGGCGAAGAAGAGCGCCAACCAGAAATCGATGTGGCAGGTGTCCGATGTCGACGGATAGAGCGAGTTCCCGCGACCTGATGCGCAGCGGCAGCCGGATGATCACCGCAATCGGTCCCGTCCGCCTGCCCAGCATCGGCGAGATCCGGGACACGCTGACCGTGCTCGCGCACGCCGGTGGACGTCACACCCCGATCGGGCTCGTCCCGACCACCGAGTCACGCCGGTGGGAGCACCGGCCGCAGGACTTCCTCGGGAACGTCCAGCAACTGGGGCCGTGCACCCGGGAGGACGTGCCTCGGCTGCTGACCGGGCTGGCGCGCGCGGGTGCATCCGTGTACCCGCTGAACGTCGCGGTCGCGGGTGACTTTCTCCTCCTGGACATCTCGCACGGACTCGGTGACGGAAGGCTCGCACTGTCACTCATCCGCGCTGTCGCCGGCGGACGCAGCGGGACGCCGGTCCCCGAATGGGCCCGGACACGCGACAGCGCACTGCCGCTCGCACGCGCCCTGACCCGGGCGTTCGCGTCGTCCCCCGCCCGTGTCGCTCAGCTCCTCGAATCCCGGCCCTCCACCGCACACGATTCCTGTCCCGTCGAGGTCGTACCCTGGGGCAGAGCACCCACTGCGGTCGTCGCGTCCACAGTGTCCGGAACCACCGCGGAACTCCGTCGTTGGCGGGATCGGTATCTGCCCGGGGCGTCGGTGTCGTCATTGCTGTTTGCGGCCGTCGCGCGGGCGGTGCGCAGTCGTGGCTTGAAGATCGAAGACAGGGTCGACGTCCTTTTCGACTGCCGCCGCTACCTCCCGGACGGTGCGACGGTGAACGGAAATTTCGCTGCCGGAGTGCGATTCGCACTGTCCGACCCCGGTGATGCCGCAGAGATGAGTGCGGCGATCGCGCAGGCCACCGGGTCGGGCAGGCCGCTCGCCTCTCTCGCACTCAGCATCGCCAAGTTCCGTAGGCGGGTGCGTGCCGGCACGGCGCACACCGCGGCCACCCACGTCGCGGCGACACCCCGGGCGAGACTCGTGTACTCCGACATGGGCGAGGCGGCGCTGCTGGCCGATCTCGACTGGACCGACGAGCYCGGCCGGCGGATCGTCACCGCGCTGAGCGAACCGGCCGATCCGGCGTCGATCGTCTTCACCTCGGTGCGCCGCGGTCCCGAACTCGACGTGTCGGCGTCCCTGCACGACAACGTGTTCGACCCTGAACTCGTCCGCGACGCACTTGCGGACGCCCTGTGTGATCCACTGTCTCTCCTGTCTCGAAGGATTGTCTAGCCATGCCCTCACACGTCCTGGAGACATCGAAGCGAACTCCGCTGTACCTCACCGTCGCCGTGCTGCAGTTCTTCGTCGTCGAATTCCTCGTCGCCGGAACCTGGCGCGGTCACTACAGCTATTCCGCCAACTTCATCAGCGACCTCGGCGTCCCGTTCTGCGGCACCGACGGCACGGCGCCGTGCAGCAGGACGTCGCTGTTGATGGACGCGGCGTTCGTCGTGGCCGGCGTCGCATATGTCGTCGGCGCCGTCCTCTGGTACCGCGTCGAGCGGGTGCTCCCGCTCGTTCCGGTGGTGTTCCTCGTCGTAGCCGGAATCGGGGGAGTAGTGGTCGGTCTGGCGCCGTCGAACACGCACTGGGAGGTGCATTCGCTCGGTGCCACGCTGTTCCTCATCTTCGGCAGTCTCTTCACACTGACGACGGCGCTCACCGTATGGCCCCACAGGTCGGGTCCGGCAACGTACGTCGCCCTCGCGCTGGGGGTGATCGGTCTGGTGGGGTACTTCTGTTTCACCTACTCCTGGGACCTCGGTCTCGGCGTCGGTGGTATCGAACGGGTCGCGGCGTACTCGGCGATCCTCGGGTTCGTCGTGTGCGTCCACCTCGTGACACAGCTGCAGTTCGTTCGGCGTTCGGCTGACGTCCGGGTCGGAGACAAAGCCGGTGCATAGAGTGCTGAACCGTCCACGCAGGACCCGTGCAGTGTCGTCGGCTGCGGTGTTCCTGGCGCTCGCCTGCGTCGGCGCCACCGGGTGGTATGCGTCGAGCGATGTCGCGCAGGCATCCGGGAAGGGCGAGTCGGTGCTCATGTTCGACGATTTCGTCGGGGCCGCCGGAATCTCACCCGACTCCCGCTACTGGGGCCACGCGGTCGGGGGCGGAGGCTGGGGAAACGACGAGGCGCAGGTCTACACGGACGATCCCGCCAATTCCCGGCTCGACGGCGAGGGCAACCTCGTGATCGAAGCCCGCCGCGACGGATCGGGCTACACGTCAGCCAGGCTGGTCACCCTCGACCGCTTCGCCTTCCAGTACGGACGTGCCGAGGCCCGCATCAAGATGCCGAAGGGACGGGGCCTGCATCCGGCGTTCTGGTTGATGGGCATGGACGTCAACCGCGTGGGCTGGCCGCAGTCGGGAGAGATCGACGTGATCGAGACGATCAACGACGCGTCGTTCTATCACAGTGCGCTGCACGGCCCGTCCGCGGACGGCACACCCTGGTATCTGAACGTCGAAGGCAGCAACGACGTGTCGGACGATTTTCACGACTACTGGGTGGAACGGTCGGCGGACCGGATCACGTTCGGCATCGACGACGGCGTGACGGGCGAGTTCTCGCGTGCGGACCTGGACCCGGGGCAGGAGTGGGTGTTCGRCAAACCGTTCTCTCTATTGCTGAACGTCGCCGTCGGCGGACGGTGGCCGGGTGACGTCGGAGCCGACACGACGTTCCCGGCCACGATGCTCGTCGACTGGGTGAAGGTGACCGATGAGTGATCTCCTCACTGCGGAGCGCGTGAACAGGACGGCTCCGGAGCTGTCCCGGTACTACGACGTCGCCGCATTGGCGTCGGCGGTCGCGGGACTGACATCCCTTGCGCCGCTTCCGTCGCCGGTCAGCGCCGTGCTACTAACGGTGTTCGTGCTGAGCGGCCCTGGTCTCGCGATCGTGACGTGGCTGCGGATACCGGTCGCCGCAGCCGTCGCGGCCGTCCCCGTCCTCGGGCTGTCCGTGGTGACCGCCGCCACCACCGTCCTGGCGTGGTTCTACCGCTGGCCCGCCATCGGTCTGCTGCTGGTGATGGTCCTGGCCGTCGTCGCGTCCGCGCTGCGGCATCGGTGGCACGACACCGGCGCCGACCCGGTTCGCGCGGTCACCCTGCAGCAGGTGTGGTTTCGTCTATCGCACTGGGGTCATGCCGCCCGCGTCAATCGCCCCCTGATCCTCGTCGCCGTGGCCCTGGCTCTCTGGGGGGCGGTGCTCTCCGGGCTCGGCACCACCGGGTACTCGCAGTTCGGGCTGTTGTTCGTCGGAAGCGGGCCCGGCCTGGTGGTGTGCGCGCTGATGATGCTCGGCGCGTTCGTCTGGGCGCTCCGCGCGGGGGCGGTCGGGACCGCGGCCACGGCCCTGCTCGGCGTGATCGTGGTGGAACGGCTCACCCCGACACTCGTCACCGACGTGCCCATCTACGGGTGGACCTACAAGCACCTCGGCGTGGTCGACTACATCCAGCAGTTCCAGACACTGCCGCCCAAGGGCGTCGACATCTACGGTGAGTGGCCGGGTTTCTTCACCGCATTCGCGTGGTTCGGTGACATCACGTCGGCAGACATGATGTCCATCGCCCACTGGTTCGCGCCGGTGATCCACGTGTTGCTGGCGGTCGTGATCGCCGCGATCGCCCGGCTCCTCGGGTTCGACATGCGGGTGGCGCTGACAGCTGCGATGGTCGCGGAACTCGCCAACTGGGTGGGACAGGACTACTTCTCGCCGCAGGCCATCGCACTCGTCATGGCGCTGGGTGTGGTGGCACTGCTCGTCGTGTCGACGGAGCACCGATCCGCGGCATACTTGTCGATCCTCGTCTTCGCTGCGCTCGTACCCACCCACCAGCTGACCCCCTACTGGCTTTTCGGTGTGACGGCGGCCCTGGCAGTGACGCGGAAGATCCGTCCGTGGTGGCTTCCCGTGCCCTACTTCGCGATCCTCGTCGCCTATCTCGTGCCGCGGCTGGACATCGTGGCACCGTACGGGCTGCTGTCCGGTTTCAACCCGGTCGACAACGCGGCCAGCAACGTGACCGCGGTCGGCACGTTGGGGAAGATCTTCACCTCTGCCGTGTGCCGTTCCCTGTCCGCGGGCATCATCCTGCTCGCCGTGGTCTGCGCGATCCTCCTCTGGCGCAGCAAACGTCCCGCCTGGGTCGCGACCGTCATGGCGTTCAGTTCGTTCGCCCTGCTGGCGGGTCAGAGCTACGGTGGTGAGGCGATCTTCCGGGTCTACCTCTATGCCGTCCCCGGCTGCGCGATCCTCATCGCACCGATTCTCGTGGACGCGCTCGCGATCAGGTTCCGGTCCGGATTGCTCCGCGCAGTCGTCCCCGTCGGACTCGCGAGCGGACTGGCATACGTGACGTTTGCCGGCCTGCAAGGGTATTACGGGCTGTGGTCGCTGGTCGTCGGCTATCAGTCCCAGGTGACGTTCGCGGAGGACATCCTCGCGAACGAACAGCCACCGGCGACGATCATGTCCCTCTATCCCGCGGGTCTCCCCACTCGTGTCAGCGCCGACTACATCAAGTTCGCCGTCGTCGACAAGGATTTCGATCAACCCCTGCTGGCCTTGCCGCCGGCCTTGTTGGAGGGCTTCCCGCACGGCGGCCAGATCGAGATGCTCACCGCGGATGCGGCGGAACGCGAAGGCGACACGTATCTCGTGTTCAACACGCAGGGCACTGCCGCCATCCGCTACTACGGTTATTTACCGGACGGATCGGTCGACAACTTCGAGGACCAATTGCGGTCCAGCCCCGACTGGTCCGTGTCCGCGCAGGACGTCGACAGCACCATTTTCCGTTACACGGGGCCGCGGAGGTAACGGCTACCTGGCGTATTCGGTCACGAACGGTCGAGGCGGGCGCTTAGCATCGGCACATGCAGCGGATGCGCTCGGCCATGTTCGACATGGCGTTGACGTGCTCGGTGGCGCTGTGCGCGCTATCCCTCACCCCAGCTGTGGCCGTCGCCGTTCCCGTCGCCGGAGGCGCCCGGACCGCCTATCCCGGGTACACCGTGATCGGCAGCGACGAGTTCGACGGACCCGCAAATGCTGCACCCAGTCCACAGTTCTGGGGTTACGACCTCGGGGGCGGCGGGTGGGGCAACAACGAGAAACAGGTGTACACCGATTCCCGCCAGAATTCGCGACTCGACGGCAACGGTCGTCTCGTCGTCGAGGCGCGCAGAAACGGTGGCGGCTTCACCTCGGCTCGGCTCGTGACCCGTGGAAAATTCGACTTCACGTACGGCGTGATCGAGGCACGGATGCAGGTGCCGTCCGGCCCGGGGATCCATCCGGCGTTCTGGACACTGGGAAGCAACATCAACAGCGTCGGGTGGCCCGTCTGCGGAGAGATCGACATCCTCGAAGTGATCGGGGACGGTTCGCGATATCACGCGGGAGTACACGGCCCCACCGTCGGCGGCGGTCACTGGGAGCGCTCGACGGATGGCGCGATCGGCGCGAATCTCAGCGCAGGTTTCCACGACTATGCGCTGATCAAGGCACCCGGCCGCATCTCGGTGGGGATCGACGGGAACATCGTCGGTACTGTCACCACGGCGGATCTCCGACCCGAGGAACGCTGGGTGTTCGACGCCCCCGCGTACCTACTGCTGGATGTGGCCGTAGGCGGAAACTGGCCCGGCCCGGTCACGCCGTCCACACGCTTTCCCGCCACCATGCTGGTGGACTGGGTGAGGTTCTCCCAGTGATGTCAGGGACCGGCGAGTTCGGCGTGTGAATAGAATCAACTTCATGGCCGTGTCGAACTCCGAGTGCCGCTGCGGCCACCCATTCGCCGCTCACGAGCATTACCGCAAGGGCACGTCCTGTGCGATGTGCGACTGTCCGAAGTTCCGGCGGCCGTTCCCACGACTGATCGGGAAACTCGTCGGCCGCTGACCGCGCACAGAATTCGTCCGCCCTCGCTGAACGTCTCGTCGCTCCGACCCGGGTGTCGCCTTCTTGGTGTGCGACGGCATAACATACTTCAAGTATGTATAAGGCTGTATTACAGTATATAGATCGTGTAAATATGGTCTTCTGGAAACTTTGAATCCGATAACGCGATGAACGAATGTATGCGCAGGTGCGGCAGACGGCAGTTCGGATGGTGGCGATGGAACATCGGACAGCCGAACGCATGGGGACGTCGTCGAATGTGAAGGCCGTCCTGTGGAGCGACGTGCTGTGGCTGGTCGCAGTGACCATCGCCGTGCCGGCGGCGCTGTTCGCGCTGGTTCGGTGGCAGAGGTGGGACCGGGCGTTTGCGACCACGGTGGTCGTCGACGTGGGCTTGCTGGTCTTCGCTCTCGCCGCGACGGGGTGTGCCGGGTGGGCGGCCTGGAGGGGACGGGGCGCTCGCCGCCGCAGTTGGCTGGCGCTGGCGGGTGGGCTGGCGGCCTGGTCGGTGGGCGAAGCCATCTGGTGCTACTACGAGATGTGGCAAGGGCTCGATCAGATCCCGTTCCCCTCGCCGGCGGACGCAGCCTTCCTGCTGTTTCCGGTCGGCGCAGGCGCGGCGCTGCTGCTGTTCCCGGCGGGTGACGGCGGGCAATCCCGCACCCGGTTGATTCTGGACGGAATCATCGTGGCCGGTTCACTGTTCGTGGTGTCGTGGGTGAGCGTGCTGGGCAGCGTGTACCGCGCAGGAAGCGACACAGCGGTCGCCCTCGTGTTGTCCCTCGCCTACCCTGTCGCGGACGTGGTGATCGCGACGATGGCGATAGTAGTGCTGGCCCGGGCGCGGTCCGGACAACGTCTGACCCTCGGGATGCTGTGTGCCGGGATCATCCTGATGGCGTTGTCCGCCAGCGCATTCACGTACATGACCGCTATGGGCACATATCGCTCCGGAAGTGTGATCGACCTGGGCTGGGTGGCGGCCTTCGCCGCATTCGGGCTGGCGGCGCTGTGGAGTACCCGCGAGCCGTCGCGCGAACCGGTTCCGCTGCAGATTCCGTCTCGGACCCGATTGTGGTTGCCGTACCTCCCGTTGCTGCTGGCTGCTGCGGTCGGCCTGCAGCGGGAGCTGCCCGGCCTGGGATCCGGCCCGATTCCCGCTGTGATCATCGTCCTGGTGGTCGCCCTGCTCGCGCGGCAGTTCATCGTGTTGGCCGAGAACCGACGGCTCTTGCTGACCGTGGCCCGGCAAGCCTTTCGCGACCGGCTGACCGGACTGGCGAATCGTGCCTTGTTTCTCGACCGGCTCGACCAGGCCGTACAGCGCCGGCGCCGGGAACCGACACCGATCGTCGTGCTGTGTGTGGATCTCGACGATTTCAAGACCGTCAACGACAGCCTCGGCCACCCCGCCGGCGACGAGTTGTTGATCCGCGTCGCCGAACGACTCACCGGCTGCATGCGGAGCACCGACACCGTGGCCCGGCTCGGAGGTGACGAGTTCGCGGCACTGGTCGAAGGGAGCGTCGAGGATGCTTTGTCTGCCGCGGATCGGGTACTCGAGGCTTTCACCCCGCCGTTCATCATCGACGGTGTCGTCCTTTCCATCCGCCCCAGCATCGGGCTCACCATCGCCACGTCCGAGGTCCCCGACGCGACGACCGAGAGCCTGCTCAAACAGGCCGACCTCGCGATGTATGCGGCCAAACGCTGCGGTGGCGGCTGCCTGCGCAGTTACATCCCCGACCGGGCCGACGCCGATGATTTCGAGGCGCTGGCCGACGTCGACCGCCCGACCCACCGCCCCGTCGTCGTCAGCCCCGGGGAGGCCGCACACACACCGCGGCACGCGCGTCCCCTGGCCGTATCGGGAAGCGACAGCGTGCCGGAGGCGACGATCGCACATCGCCTGCCACAGTCGATTCGGGCGAACTGGGTGTCGCCGTCCGACCCGTCGCGGTGTGGCGTCACGGTCAGGCTCGGAATTCTGCTGATCGGTGTGGTCCTGTTGGGGATCTCGATCGGGTCGGAGGATCAATCCGGTTGGGTGGTGCTGCACGAGGTGCTCTACGACGGACTGGCCCTTTCGGCCGCGCTTCTCGTCGCTGCTCGCGCATGGTGGGTACCGACCGAGAAGAGGGCGTGGGTGCTGGTCGCGCTGGGCATGACGAGCTGGGGTGTGGGCGCTGTACTGGCGACGTCGTGGGTGACTGGCGGCCTGTCGCCCTCGGTGGCCGATCCGCTGAAGTTGGCGTTCTACCCACTCGTGTATGCCGGGTTGGTGATGCTGCTGCGCACACGGGTGCGGCGGATACCGACCGAGATCTGGTTGGACGCGGTCACCGCAGGTCTGACGCTCGCGGCGCTGGCGGCTGCCCTCGCATTCGGGCCGATCGACTMGGTGGCCGACGGATCGCCCGCCACGGTGATCGTCGGGTTGGCCTATCCGGTGGGAGATGTGCTGCTGTTGACACTCGCAGTCGGGGCGCTCGCGATGCTGGGGTGGCGTGCCGAGCAGCGGTGGGTCCTATTGGTCGCGGGGTTCACGCTGTTCGCGGTGGCCGACACCGTGTACCTGTTCCGGAGTGCTGCCGGTCACGACGTGGACATATGGGTCGATGCACTCCCACACGTCGCCGTGATGCTCGTTGCCGTGGCGAGCTGGCGAGCCCCGGGTCGAGAAAAGTCGGGTCAGCTACCGGGACTGGGCATCTGGGTTCCCCCACTGGCGTGCACCGCCGCAGCAGTGGGGCTGCTGGTCGTCGACCACGATGCGCGACTGCCGAGGCTCGCGGTGCTGCTGGCAGCGCTCAGCCTGGTCGCGGTCGCGGCCCGATTCGCGGTGACGTTCCGGCAAGTCGTCGTGCTGGCCGACAGTCATCGCGAGGCGAGCATCGACGACCTCACGAACCTGGCCAACCGGCGGGCAATCGTGGCCGCGCTGACGGCCGCGTACGACGACCAGGCGGTACAGCCGGCCGGGTACCACAACCGTCCGGGTCCTGGTCTGCTGCTGATGGATGTGGTCCGCTTCAAGGAGATCAACGACTCGTTCGGACGCTACGTGGGCGATCAATTGCTGTGCCAGGTGGCGGACCGATTGTCGCGGTCGGTGCGACCGGGCGATCTGCCGGCACGCCTCGACGCAGACGCCTTCGCGGTCCTGCTGCCGGCGGGGACCGATCTCGCAGGCGCCAGGGCGCTGGCGGGTCGTCTCCTCGAGGCATTTCGCGAGCCGTTCGACCTCGATGAGGTCACGGTGCGTATCGAGGCGTGCATCGGGATCGCCCTCTGCCCGCAACACTGCACCAATCCCCAGGACCTGCTGCAATGCGCGGGAGTGGCGGTGTATCGCGCCAAGTATTCCCGCCGCACGATCGCCGTGTACGACGCCACCGAGTACCAGCGCAGCATCGAGGAGCGGCAGACCGTCGAGGAGCTGCGCACGGCGATCACCGGTGGCGAGCTCACGTGCTACTACCAACCCAAGGTCAGCGCCTCCGACGGCCGAGTGCACGGCGTCGAGGCGCTCGTTCGGTGGGAGCACCCCCTCCGCGGCCTACTCCTGCCCGACGAGTTCCTGCCCCAGGCCGAACAGTCCGGACTGATGCGGCCGCTGACGACGAGGGTGCTCGAGCTTGCGCTGGGTCAGGCGCGGAGCTGGCTCGATCGCGGCATATCGCTCACCGTCGCAGTGAATCTGTCGGTCACCAATCTCCTCGACGTCGACCTGGTTGCCGAGATCAACCGACTCCTGGACGACCTTCGGTTACCCGCCGACACGCTGATCCTCGAGATCACCGAAAGCGTCCTGATGACCGACTACAAACGCGCCAGGAGGGTGGTCGAAGCGCTGCAGGGACTGGGAATCGGATTGTCGATCGACGACTACGGCACCGGCTGGTCTTCCCTGGCGTACCTGCAGGACCTGACCGTCGACGAGCTCAAACTCGACCGGGTCTTCGTCGCACGCCTCGCGAGCGACCCTCGGTCGGTCGCGATCGTGCGTTCGACGGTGGAACTCGCGCACAGCCTCGGTGCGTCGCTGGTCGCGGAAGGTGTCGAAGACGAGGACACCCTGCGCGCGCTGCGCCGGTACGGCTGCGACGTCACCCAGGGGCACTACCACGGTCGGCCGTTACCCCCCGACCAACTCGACCTTCGGTTGATCGGCGGGCACCGTTGACGCGAGGCGCGTGCCGGCTACGTGAACAGACCCTGACCCCAGTGCTGGCCCTCGGCGAGTCCGGGCGGGCAGACGAAGAGTGCGGATCCGACGTGCTGGATGTACTCGTTCATCGCGTCGTTTCTCGACAGGTTGAGCTGCATCGGCACGAACTGTTCCTGCGGGTTGCGGCAGTAGGCGATGAAGAAGAGTCCGGCGTCGAGGTGGCCGAAACCGTCGGAGCCGTCGGTGAAGTTGTAACCGCGACGCAGGATCTGGATGCCGCCCAGTTCCTGCGCGGACGCCAGCCGCACGTGGGCGTCGACGTCGATCACCGGGTCGTGTCCCTTCTTGGAGTCGAGGTCGAGTTCGTCGAACTCGGCCTTGCCGCTCAGGGGAGCGCCGCTGCCCTTGGACCGCCCGATCACGCGTTCCTGCTCGCCGAGCACGGTGCGGTCCCACTGTTCGATGAGCATGCGGATCCGCCGCGCCACGAGGTACGTGCCGCCGCCCATCCACGGCTGGTCGTCGCCGGAGGCCACCCAGACGTTCTGGTCGACGACGTCGGTTTCCTCCGCCTTGATGTTGTTCGTTCCGTCCTTGAACCCGAACAGGTTCCGCGGGGTGTCCTGGGTGGTGGACGTGGACGACGTGCGGCCGAAGCCGAGCTGCGACCAGCGGACCGAGGCCGTCCCGAACGCGACGCGCGCCAGGTTGCGGATGGCGTGCACGGCCACCTGCGGGTCGTTGGCGCACGCCTGGATCGCGATGTCGCCGCCACTGCGCGCCGGATCCAGGTTGTCCGCCCGGAAGTGCGGAAGTTCTTCGAGCGCCGTGGGCTTCTTGGATGCGAACCCGAACCGGTCGTCGAACAGCGATGGTCCGAACCCGATGGTCAGCGTCAGCTGGGACGCCGCCAGGCCGAGCGCCTCCCCGGTGTCGCTGGGCGGAACATACAGGCCGTCGCCGATGGCCCCGTCCGGGGTGGCCTCCTCGCCGGCGGTCATCCGCTCGGCCATCACGGTCCATTTCTTCAGCAGCGCCTCGAGTTCCTCCCGGGACTTCGTGGTGACGTCGAACGCCACGAAGTGCATCCGGTCCTGGGCGGGCGTCACGATGCCTGCCTGGTGTTCGCCCCGGAAGGCGACGACGTCGGCATGCGAGAACGGCGGTTCGGCGGCGGTGGCGCGCCCGACCAGTGCACCGGCGCCTGCCAGGGCGGCTCCCGCCCCGACGGCGCCGAACAGACGTCGTCGGGACATGCCCTTGCGCTCGTCCACCGTGGTGGTCGTCTCGGTCGGATCGGTCGGATCAGTCATGATTATGCGCCTGCTACTACGCCCTGAACCTGGCTGACCTCGGCCGACAGGGCGTCGATCTTGCGCGACAGTTCCTGGCGCTGTTGTTCGTTGACAGTGTCGTAGAAGACGAACCCGTCACCCTGGCGGTATTGAGCGAGGTCGGCATCGAGGTCCGCGAAACGCTGGGTGATGTTTGCGGCCAGTTCGGGATTGCGTTCTTCGATGATCGGCTGCAGTGCGGCGACCGCGGCCTGCGAGCCGTCGACGTTGGCCTGGAAGTCCCACAGGTCGGTGTGCGAGAAGATGTCTTCCTCACCGGTGATCTTCGACGTCGAGATCTCGTCGAGCAGCCCCTGCGCGTCGCCGGCGATCTTGGTGGGGTCGATCGCGTAGTCCTCCGCGTTCACCTGGTCGGCGAGGTACTGGACGTCGACGACGAGTTGGTCGGCGATCGCGTTGGTATCGGGCTGGGGACCGGTCACCCACAGGTCCTTCTCCAGTCGGTGGAAGCCCGTCCATTCCTGCCCAGGCTCGAGGTCGGCCTCCCGCAGATCGAGCTTGGGATCGAGCTCACCGAAGCTCTCCGCCTCCGGCTCGATGCGCTCGTAGTAGGTGCGGGCGACGGGGAACAGTGCCTTGGCCTGATCGATGTTGCCGGCCTTGACGGCGTCGACGAACTGCTGCGTGGTGTCCTGCAGGGCGACGACCTGACTGCGGATGTAGCGGCGGTAGCCGTCGGCTGCCTCGGCAAGCTGCCCGCTCTCGTCGGAGGCACTCATCGAGTCGCCGGTGACGGTGAATTCCTGCCGGATGCCGTTGCCGACCATGCCGGGCTTGCAGGCGAGCTGGTAGGTGCCTGCGTCGGGCAGCGACACGATGAGCTGGCGGGTGAGCCCGGGACCGATGTTCTCGACCTCACCCATCGCCCGGTCGCCCTCGGCGTACACGTAGAACTCGGTGACCTTGCTGCCGTTGTTCGTGACCTGGAACGTGCTGCTCCCGGTGGTCCCGGAGTCGGCGCTGACGTCGCAGGTCTCGTCGCTCGCGGTGACGGTGATGTCGTCGGTGTTCTCCGTCGACTTCTCGGTACAGCCTGCGAGGGCCAGCGGCAGCACGGCGACCGAGGCGAGGGCGAAGGTGGATCGGCGCATGGTCTTCATGGGCGGACGTTGCCTTTCACGAAACTGTTTCGTCGGGTGAGGGGGAGGCAGTGCGCTCGGGGGCCGCGGAGGCCGTCGGGGATGCGGAGGGCTCGGGTGCGCGTGTCGGTGCGGAGACGGGCCGGAGGAACAGGAAGAGGACCACGACGACGTACACGACCCAGGCGACCGCCTGCAGGGCGGTCGGGTCGGGCCGGAAGTTGAAGATGCCGGCGAAGACGGTGCCGTACCAGCTGGAGGCGTCGTATCCGCCGGAGATGTCGAACGCGAGTGCGGAACCGCCGGGCAGGACGCCACCGACCTGCAGGGCGTGGATGCCGTACCCGAGGATTCCGGCGGCGACGATGATCAGGAAGATGCCGGTGTACTTGAAGAATTTCGCGAAGTCGAGGCGGACGGCGCCCATGTACAGAAGCACGGTGAGGACCGCGGCCGCGACGATGCCGAGCAGGAGGCCGACGAGGGGCCATGCACTGCCTGCGGTGTTCTCGGCGTACCCGACCATGAGGAGCGCGGTCTCGACACCTTCTCGGCCGACGGCGAAGAACGCGAGCGTGAGTACCGCGATCGGACCGGCGACCAGTGCCTTCTCCATGCCGGCCTTGAGGTCGTGGGAGATGGTCCGCGCGGCCTTCCGCATCCACAGCACCATCGTGGTGACGATCGCGACCGCGACGAGGGAAGCGACGCCGGCGATGATCTCGGCGGTCAGTCCGGTGACGGTGGATGTTCCGTAATGGATGACGAGGAAGATCGCCGCCACCATCGCCACGGCGATGCCGACGCCGAGCCAGACCCATTTGAGTGCGTCCTTGCGTTCGGCTTTCACGAGGAACGCGGCGAGGATCATGACGACGATGCCCGCCTCGAGGCCCTCGCGCAGACCGATCAATCCACTGCCGAACAGCTGTGTGGCGATCGACGGCGCGGTCCCTGCGGCGAGAACTGACATGCACACTCCTGATCGAGGCGGGTCGAGCGCGAGCGATCAGCAAGGTTGGATAGGCAACCTTGCAGTAGGCAAGGCGAACCTTAGCCCTGTGGAAAAACATACACCGGGTGAGCGCGTCCGAAGAACCCCTCACCTGCACTTTTACAACTCTTTACCTTAGGCGTGTTGCCGTGTCGTGACCCGTATTCGGTGTGGACGCCGTCTCGCCTGGCCGGGATCGACGAGTTCGGTGTGGATGATGGAGACGTGAACCGATATCCCGTGCGGCCGAAACGTCGTTCCCGATGGCCCGGACCGCTGTTCGCACTGCTCGCGGCGACGGTGGTCGCGGTTCTCGCCTACGGCGCGTGCTCGCGGGAGCAGCAACCGAGGATCGCCATACCGGAAGGCATCCCACCAGGTCCCGGTGCGGCGACCCCGCCGATCGACATCGACGCGCCGGGACGCTCCGCGGATCAACTGCACGAGTGGTCCGCCGGACTGGCCGACTCGATCGGCGTCGGAAATACCGCGCTCGAGGCGTACGGCTACGCGTCGGCGGTGATGGCCGAGACGAAACCCGGATGCGGGATCGGGTGGACCACCCTCGCCGGAATCGCCAGCGTCGAGAGCAGGCACGGCACGCACGCCGGTTCGACGGTCGGGCCGACCGGACAGGTGACGCCCGAGATCCGGGGCATCCCGCTCGACGGCGGACCCGGCGTCGCCGAGATCCCCGACTCCGACGGCGGGGCGATGGACGGCGACCCGGTGCACGACCGCGCCATGGGTCCCCTGCAGTTCATTCCCGAGACGTGGAAGAGGTGGGGTGTCGACGCGAACGGTGACGGCGTGGCCGACGCCGACAACATCGACGACTCGGCGTTGACCGCCGCCCGCTACCTGTGCGAGCGGGGCGGCGACCTCACCTCGCCGGAGGGTTGGCAGTCGGCTCTGATGGCCTACAACCTGTCGGGGGAGTACCTCACCCTGGTACGCGACCGGGCGTCCGCCTACTCCGTCGGAGTGCGTCCGTAACCCTTCCACCACCGCTTCGTGACCTGATCGCCGTCGTATCGACAGGTGTCGCGCGGGCGGATCGCCGTCGGCGGGGCGCGCCATCCCGCGCCGGTTTCGGTGTGCCGTTACGCTGTGTCCTGGCACGATCTGGTGTCCTGGCACGATCGGACCGGTCGCTGCACAGTGCGAAGGCCAATATAAGGAGAATCAGCAAGTGTCCATCATTGAGCAGGTCGGAGCCCGTGAGATCCTCGATTCCCGTGGTAACCCCACGGTGGAGGTCGAGGTGCTGCTCGACGACGGAAGTTTCGCTCGCGCCGCGGTTCCGTCGGGTGCTTCGACCGGTGAGCACGAGGCCGTCGAACTGCGTGACGGCGGTGACCGGTACAACGGCAAGGGTGTCGAGAAGGCCGTCGAGGCCGTCCTGAGCGAGATCGCTCCGGCCATCATCGGGATCGACGCCACCGAGCAGCGAACCGTCGACCAGGCCCTGCTGGACGCCGACGGCACCCCCGACAAGTCGCGTCTGGGCGCCAACGCGCTCCTGGGTGCGTCCCTCGCGGTCGCCCGCGCGGCCGCCGAGTCGTCCGGTCTCGACCTTTTCCGTTACGTCGGCGGCCCCAACGCCCACGTCCTGCCCGTCCCGATGATGAACATCCTCAACGGTGGCGCGCACGCAGACACCGGTGTCGACGTCCAGGAGTTCATGGTCGCCCCGATCGGTGCCGCCACATTCAAGGAGTCCCTGCGCTGGGGCGCCGAGGTGTACCACGCCCTCAAGTCGGTGCTGAAGGAGAAGGGCCTGGCCACCGGTCTCGGTGACGAGGGYGGCTTCGCCCCCGACGTCGCGGGCACCAAGGAAGCCCTCGACCTGATCAGCGTCGCCATCGGCAAGACCGGTCTGGTGCTGGGCACCGACGTGGCGCTGGCACTCGACGTCGCCGCCACCGAGTTCTACACGGACGGCACCGGCTACAAGTTCGAGGGCAGCAACCGGACCGCGGACGAGATGGCGGCGTTCTACGCCGAACTGGTCGACGCGTACCCGATCGTATCCATCGAGGACCCGCTGGACGAGGACGACTGGGACGGCTGGGTCGCCCTGACCGATCAGATCGGCAACAAGGTCCAGCTCGTTGGTGACGACCTGTTCGTCACCAACCCGGAGCGTCTGGAAGAGGGCATCGTCAAGGGCGCCGCGAACGCGCTGCTGGTGAAGGTCAACCAGATCGGCACGCTGACCGAGACCCTCGACGCCGTCGACCTCGCGCACCGCAACGGCTACAAGACGATGATGAGCCACCGGTCCGGCGAGACCGAGGACACCACCATCGCCGACCTCGCGGTCGCCGTGGGCAGTGGTCAGATCAAGACCGGCGCCCCCGCACGCAGCGAGCGTGTCGCCAAGTACAACCAGCTGCTGCGCATCGAGGAGAACCTGGGCGACGCCGCCCGCTACGCCGGCGAGGTCGCCTTCCCGCGGTTCGCATTCGAAGGCTGACGTTCGACAGTCGAGTTAGGGGTGTTGGGGTAGGTGGCACAGCGCGGCAGGCCGCGGTCGTCCGGAGCAAGTCCGGGCGGCCGTGGCACCGGGCGTGGTGAACGGGCCCGCGGAAGCCGCGCGGAGGGCGCTCCCGGAGCGCGACGCCCCCGCACCACCAAGTCGACGACGCCGGGGCAGGCCGACGGCAAACCGGACGCCGTCGACAGCGCCGACACCGGCAAGGTGCTCCCGGGCCGCGCCCGCCCGAGACGGGTGGGCGCGACCGGGGCCGCCCGCATACCTCGGTCCGAGCACAAGATCCTCGGGCTGTCGACGGGCCAGGCGCTCGTCCTCGTCATGGTCGTGCTGCTTCTCGCCCTCACCCTCGCGGTTCCGCTGCGCAACTACCTCACCCAGCGTGGTGAAGCGGATCGCATTGCAGCGGAACAGGTTCAACTCGAGAAGGATCTGCGGGAACTGCGGATTCTCGAGGAGCGTTACTCCGACCCCGCCTACATCGAGGCGCAGGCGCGGGGACGGCTCCGGTGGGTGAAGCCTGGCGACACGCCGTTCCAGGTGCAGCTGCCCGGCGACTACAAGGAGCCGGAGAAGCAGGAGGAGAAGGACGCCGAGATGGCGGGCCCCTGGTACTCCGACCTGTGGAAGACCATTTCAGAACCGCCGGCCGCGCCCGAGGTGCAGCCGGCACCGGCTCCGGCGCCCCCCTTGGTGCCGCCGCCCGTACCGCCAGAACCAGGAGAACCCACCGGGTGACCACTTCGTCCAACCCGTCCAGCCCCGTGCCGCAGGAAGACCTCGACGCCGTCGCCGCCCAACTCGGCCGCGAACCGCGAGGAGTGCTCGAGATCGCGTACCGCAGTCCCGACGGCGCACCCGGCGTCGTGAAGACCGCGCCCAAACTTCCCGACGGAACGCCGTTCCCGACGCTGTACTACCTGACCGACCCGCGACTGACCGCGGAGGCCAGCAGGCAGGAGTCCGCGGGTGTGATGCGTGAGATGACCGAACGTCTCGGGCAGGACCCGGAACTCGCGGCCGCATACCTGCGCGCCCACCAGTCGTATCTCGCCGAGCGTGACGCCATCGAACCACTGGGAACGGACTTCACCGGCGGCGGCATGCCCGAACGCGTCAAATGCCTGCACGTGCTGATGGCCCACTCGCTCGCGAAGGGGCCGGGCGTCAACCCGCTCGGCGACGAGTCGGTGGCCCTCGCCGCATCCGCGGCAGGCGGAAAGCTGAGGGGCACCGCGATTCCCGCGGACTGGCCCGGCATCGACGACATCGAAAGTCCCGAACAGTGACGCGCGTCGCCGCCGTCGACTGCGGCACGAACTCCATCCGCCTCCTCGTCGCCGATGTCGACGACAAGGGTGCCTTGCACGACGTCTGCCGCGAGATGCGCGTCGTCCGGCTGGGGCAGGGCGTGGACGCCACCGGGCGTCTGGCGCCCGAGGCCATCGAACGCACCCGCGTCGCGTTGACCGAGTACGCCGGAATGATCGCGGACGCCGGCGCCACCGCCGTCCGTATGGTGGCCACGTCCGCCACCCGCGACGCGTCCAATCGGGAGGATTTCTTCTCGATGACCCGCGACGTGCTCGGCGCCGTCATCCCGGGCGCCGGGGCCGAAGTCATCACCGGCGACGAGGAAGCGCGACTGTCGTTCAACGGTGCGGTCGGGGAACTCGATCCCTCCCAGGGGCCGTTCGTGGTCGTGGACCTCGGCGGTGGTTCCACCGAAGTGGTGCTCGGCGACGAATCCGGCGTTCACGCGGCGTTCTCCACCGACATCGGGTGCGTGCGCATCACCGAGCGCTGCCTCCACGACGATCCGCCGACGCCCGCACAGATCGAGGACGCCCGGGCGTTCGCACAGGAATGCCTCGACGACGCGTTCGCTCGCGTCCCCGTCGAACAGGCCCACACCTGGGTGGGCGTCGCAGGCACCATGACCACGATCGCCGCACTCGCGAAAGAGCTGCCCGAATACGACGCCGAACAGGTGCATCTCTCCCGCATCCCGCTGCCCCGGCTGCGGGAGGTCTGCAACTCGCTGATCGCCATGACCCACACCGAACGCGCCGCGCTCGGACCGATGCACCCCGGACGGGTCGACGTCATCGGCGGCGGAGCGATCGTGACCCTCGCCCTCGCCGACGCATTCGAGAAAAAGGCCGGCATCGACCAACTCGTCGTCAGCGAACACGACATCCTCGACGGAATCGCCTTGTCGATCGCCTGAGCTAGGGTGATCTGCGCACGGTCGCCGAGCAACACACTCGGCGGTCGACAGCCCCTATAGCCCAATTGGCAGAGGCAGCGGACTTAAAATCCGCCAAGTGTCGGTTCGAGTCCGACTGGGGGCACAGGTCAGGGCAGTTTTGTCCCAGCTTAACTGCTGCTGTGCAACCCCCGTGCTACCTTCACGGCGCGGCAGGTGGGGTGGCGCAGCGCCGGGTTTGTCGGTGGCGGTTGGCACAATCAACAGCGTGACTACTGACGGTGGACAGGACACGACGGCGCAATCCGAGTCGGACTGCGACGCCCGGGTTTCAATCAGCGAACCCCCAGGCGATTCACCGGGGTACGGCATTCTGTGCGTTCGCGAAGAAATGGAAGAGCCGCTGCTGCCTCCAGTGGAGTATGTGCTGACGGTTCCAGACGGTACGCAGGAGATGCGGCTCGATATTGCGCGTCCACGAAGGGTTGGCGGTCACACACCCGGCGACGTGAAATTCCAGCGGAACCTCTTCACGATGATCGGCGGGATTGCAGTCGCTGCGGGTCACGTCGAGATGGCGATGAAGCAGCTTTACGTCTCGGTGACGAATAGCGAATTCGACTTGAAATCGGTCGGTGGCGACATGTGGCAGCAGCTCGAAGAGAAGCTCCTCACGCTATGCGACGACACCAGCGGCCAGCGTAGGGACTTGAAGAGCTTGATTGACTGGAGCAAGAGCGAGCAGTTGAGAGACCGGCGCAATGACGTGATCCATGGGTACTGGTGGACATATGACATTGGAAGCGTTCGTAACGTCCGGTATCGGCGTAGCGGTTCAGGTGCCCTCATGCGGGGTTCACTTCACGACCTAGCCGATATCGGCGAAAAGCTGTTCGTGTATGCCAACAAGCTTGAAAAGCTGTGCGGCGACAACTGGCCGCACGCGATCTTGGCGCGAGGAGGCGTGCGGCCCTCGGCTGACCCGAATGCTGAGTTTCCGATCGAACTGTTCTCCGAAGTAGTTTCGGGTTAGAACCGAATGGAATGCCTTGCTGGCGTATATGTCTGCCTGGACCCTCGGAGGAATGGCGGTTCCGAAGGAAAGCCATTCAAGCTGTTCGGCGCTAACCCGTCGACTTCCGCCGAAACGGGACCACGTTCGACGTACGAGCAGCAACCCCGTACGTGGCTGTCTCTGGCTCCGGCAGCGTGTTGACTGCGCCACCGTCCTCCTCTGGAATCCAATCGCCATAGGTGTCCAGCGTGAGAGTGAAGGTGCCGTRGCCCAGCCACTTGGAGACCTGCATGAAGTGCGTCCCGGCCATCAGCTGCATCGTGGCGAAGGTATGGCGCAAGTCGTGGAGCCGTACGCCGCGTTCTGCCGGAGCGATGTCCAGCCGACCGGCCGGTAGGCCGATCGGCTGGTCGCAGTTCCATCCGAGTTCGATCAACGAACTGCAGCAAACCCGCCGTCGACGGGGAGCAGTTGACCGGTGATGAAATGCGATGCATCGCCGGCGAGGAAGACCAGGACCGGGGCCAGATCGCGCTCGGCGTTTCCGAAGGTTCCGCCGAGCGGGATGTCCTTCCGCAGTTGCTCCTGGTACGCGGCGAGCTCCTCGGGGCCGAGTGAGCTGGTGTACTTGTCGAACATCGGTGTGTTCACATACGGAAGCACCGCGTTCACCCGAATTCCCGACGGTCCCCATTCGCGTGCGACGGTCCGGGTCCACGTGTGAACGGCGCCTTTCGAGGATCCGTAGGTGGCGTTCGACAGCTCCCCGGTGAAGCCGGACATCGAGCCGAAGTTGATGATTGCCCCGGTCCCGGCGTCCTTCATGATTCGATAGGCCGACTGGTTGGTGTGAATCGTGCCGAGAACGTTGACCCGGTAGATGCTGTCGAAAAGATCGGCCGTGATGTCCTCTGCCATGGCCGAGCGTTGCAGGCCGGCGATGTTCACCAGTACGTCGATGCCGCCGAGTTCTTCTGCGGCGCTGCGGAAGAGTGACTCGGTGGCCGTACCGTCGGTGATATCCAATTTCGAGAACCTCACCGAGCCGGGCCCGGCTTCGTTGGCTTCCTCGGCCGTGCTCTGTCCGCCTGCTTCGTTCAGATCGTAGGAGCGGACCTGCGCTCCCTCCGCGACGTACGCCTTGACGATCGCGGCGCCGATCCCCTGCGCGCCGCCGGTGACCAGGATCCGCTTACCTTCTAGTTGCACGAGTGCTTCTTTCGTCGAATTGGTGTCGAGTCAGAGTTCGAGTTGGTGGTGGTGTTGATTCGGTTGCGCGCCGCGAACCGTCAGAAGGGCAGCGACGCTGATCGCCGCGCAACCCAGGGTGTAGTACGCGGCCGAGAGCGGATCGCCCGTGGTCGAGGCCAACCAGGTGATGATGTACGGAGCTGTGCCGCCGAAGACGGCAACGGAGAGTGCGTAGGTTACCGAAACGCCGGTGGCGCGGTTGCGTGTGCGGAACCGCTCGGACATGAAGRCCGGCATCGGTCCGCCGACCACTCCGATGAGTATTCCGGCGATGACCAGTGCGATCAGTCCGCCGCCAAATCCGAGCTTCAACATGTAGTAGAGCGGGTACGACAGCAGGACCACGGCAACGGATCCGAACATGAGAACGGGACGCCTGCCGACTCGATCGGACAGTGTTCCGAACAGAGGCATCGTCGCACCGGCGACCGCTCCGGTCACGAGAGCGAGAAAGTAGGAGCGTTCGAAGGACATGTCATAACTCGTCGACAGGA
>NZ_JBFUHV010000085.1:0-36189 GCF_056402215.1 Rhodococcus sp. P4_B6
AACTGCTCAACGAGCGCAAGGGCGAACTCGCCGAGATCATCACCTCCGAACACGGCAAGGTCGTCTCCGACGCCCTCGGCGAAGTCTCCCGCGGCCAGGAGGTCGTCGAATTCGCCTGCGGCATCGCCCACCTGCTCAAAGGCGGCATGACCGAAAACGCCTCCACCAACGTCGACGTCTCCTCCCTCCGCCAACCCGTCGGCCCGGTCGGGATCATCTCCCCGTTCAACTTCCCCGCCATGGTCCCGATGTGGTTCTTCCCCATCGCCATCGCCGCCGGYAACACGGTGGTGTTGAAGCCGTCCGAGAAGGACCCCACCGCCGCCATCTGGATGGCCGAACTCTGGGCCGAAGCCGGCCTCCCGGCCGGGGTGTTCAACGTSCTGCAGGGCGACAAGACCTCCGTCGACGAACTCCTCACCAACCCCGCAATCAAGGCCATCAGCTTCGTCGGCTCCACCCCCATCGCCCAGTACGTCTACGCCACCGGCACCGCCCACGGCAAACGCGTCCAAGCMTTGGGTGGSGCGAAGAACCACGCCATCGTCCTCCCGGACGCCGACCTCGACCTCGCCGCCGACGCCATGGTCAACGCCGGCTTCGGATCCGCCGGCGAACGCTGCATGGCCATCTCCGCCCTCGTCGCCGTCGGCGACATCGCCGACGAACTGGTCGCGAAGATCAAAGACCGCACCGACACGTTGAAGATCGGTGACGGCACCCGCGATTCCGACATGGGACCGCTGGTGACGAAGGTGCACCGCGACAAGGTCGCCTCCTACATCGACGCCGGCGAAAACGACGGGGCCACCATCGTCGTCGACGGCCGGCAGGTGCAGCCCGACGGCGGTGCGGACGGGTTCTGGCTCGGCCCCACCCTGATCGACCACGTCACCACCGACATGTCCGTGTACACCGACGAAATCTTCGGACCCGTCCTCTCCGTGATTCGGGTCGAGACCTACGACGAAGCCCTCGAACTGGTGAACTCCAGCCAGTTCGGCAACGGCACCGCCATCTTCACCAACGACGGCGGCGCCGCCCGCCGATTCCAGAACGAGGTCGAGGTCGGCATGGTCGGCATCAACGTCCCCATCCCCGTCCCGATGGCCTACTACTCCTTCGGCGGCTGGAAGAACTCCCTGTTCGGCGACACCCACGCCCACGGCGCCGAAGGCGTGCACTTCTTCACCCGCGGCAAGGTCGTCACCACCCGCTGGCTCGACCCCAGCCACGGCGGCCTCAACCTCGGCTTCCCCCAGAACAACTAAACCCCCACCACATCACCTGTGCGGGGTGCGGATCTCGGACCGCACCCCGCACAGGCCCCCACTCACCACTCCCCCACACTCGAGGAACACGTCATGCCTCTCGTCCACATCCACGTCATCGAAAACAGGCGCACACCCGAGCAACTTCGCCACGTTGCGGACGTCGTGCAGAACGTGATGCTCGAACACTTCGCCGCACCCGATCGAGACCGCTACCAACTCATCACCGAACACAAGCCGGGCCAGATCATCGCCGAGGACACCGGACTGGGGTTCGAACGCACCGACGACATCGTCGTCGTGCAGATCGCTCAACAGGGCAGAAGCGTGGACCAGAAGACGGCGATGTACCGGGCACTGGCCGACCGACTTCACATCGAGACCAGTCTCGCACCAACCGATGTGATCGTCTCGGTCGTCGAGAACACGCGCGATGACTGGTCTTTCGGCAACGGAATCGCCCAATTCGTAGAAGGCCACCTCTGACCACACACACTGCAGTCGCTGAGCGGCACGCCAGGAGAACGGACATCGACATGATCGGCTGGACACCCCCGCCGCCCGCTCGATCGATCCTTCGACACCGGCGAGCCTCCGCCATCAGTGCATGCGACGCCTGGCAGCGTCCGCTAGTTGACCCGACGCCGACGAGCTAGAACATGCCGTGGCCCCCGAAACCACCGAAGTGTCCGAAACCACCGAAGCCACCGAGGAACGGGCCGGCCTCCGGTCGTTGGGACCCGTAGGTTCCGGGCCAGCCCCAGGGGAAGCCCGACTGCGGCACGTCGGTCACGGGCCCCTCATCTGGCACGACCCGTGCGACGGGCGTAGCAACGCTGTCGGTTACTGTTGCCGCGGAAGCAGTTCCGGCGCCGAGGGCGATCAGGGGTGCGATTGCGGCTGCGGCGACCGCCGCGCGGATTGCGAACTTGTACATTGTTCTCACCTTTCGTTTTCTGGAGCTGTGATCGGGTTGATGATCGAACGACCATTGATGTAAATTTTCGTCCGAACACGGCCCGGAGTCGCCACAGCCAGCGGGTGTTTGCAGGTGCTACCAGCCGTAATCTCGGTCTTCCAGGTAGCTGCAATGCCATTACCGGCCGGYGTGTGCAAGACCGCATTGTGGCGTATCGACGGGGTGCCGATGACGTACTCTCGAAGTCGATCACTTCGACGGTGATCGGGCGCTTTCTCACGGACGACGCGGAAACTCGGGGTCGACGATGGCCGAATTCCATCCTCCGGCGGCGCGGTCCGATCCGGCGACGCCACGGGTGCGGGTGCTGCTGGCCGAGGACGACGTCCTGCTCCGCGAGGGTGTGGCGAGCCTGCTCGCCCGCTCCGGCTTCGATGTTATGGGGCAGGCCGGCGACGCAACCACCCTCCTCGAACTGGTCCGGAAGCGAACGCCCGACCTGGTGGTGGTCGACATCCGGATGCCACCGACCCACACCACCGAAGGCCTCGACGCAGCCCGGGAGATTCGCGAACACTTCCCCGAGGTCGGCATCCTGGTGCTGTCGGCGCACGCCGATGTCGAGCACGCGATGGAACTACTGGCCAGCGGCCGCGGAATCGGCTACCTGCTCAAGAGCCGCATCACCGACGTCGACGATTTCATCGACACCCTGCAGCGCATCGCCGCGGGGGCGTCCGTCGTCGACCCGGCGCTGGTGCAGGAGTTGGTGTCCGCCCGTCGGCGCAACGACCCGCTCGCGGCGCTCAGCGCGCGGGAGCGGGAGGTTCTGGCCCTCATGGCGGAAGGACGTTCCAATGCCGGCATCGCCCGCCGGCTGTGGGTCACCGAAGGAACCGTCGAGAAGCACGTGCGCAGCATCCTGACCAAACTGAACCTCCCGGAGACCGGCGACGATCACCGACGGGTTCTCGCGGTCGTCACCTTTCTCGAGGCTCGCTGACCGGAGCCACGCGGTCCCGTTCAGCGCGGAGCAGATCCCGGATTGCATCGGACGACAGTTCGGTCTTCGACACGAATCCCACCGCAGGGCTCCCGGAGACCAGGTCGGCCAGGTCTTGCTCGGCGTGCGTGGAAATCAGGATCACCGCTGCTGCGAACGACTCGTCGAGTCGCTGCGCGAGGTCGAATCCGCACTCCGCGCCGAGTTCGACGTCGACCAGAATGACGTCGGGCTGCAGTTCCGCGGCCGTCCGCACCGCGTCGGCGGTGTTCGATACTGTGCCGACCACGGGGATGCCCTGCTGCTCGAGGAGTCGCCGAGCAGTGTCCAGAAAACACGGGCTGTCATCGACGATCAGGCACCGTGGACGATCGTGCTGCAACACCATGCCCTCCATCGTCGACCCGATCCTCCCGCCGACGCATTCCCGCTAGCAGGAAAATCCCCTCGTTCACTCGCCGGCGACCGGGATCGTGATGTCCAGCGTGGTGCCGTGACCCGGCGGACTCGTGATCCGCAGGTGGCCGCCGAGGGCCTCGACCCGGTCCTGCAATCCGAGGAGCCCGGAGCCCGCGGCGGACGAGGCACCGCCGACGCCGTCGTCCCGGATCACGAGGTGAAGGATGCCGTCCTGCGTCCCCAGCGACACGGACACCTCGGAGGCTCGCGCGTGCTTGGCGGCATTGGTGAGCGCCTCGGCGACCACATAGTAGGCGGCTACCTCGACCGATTCCGCGAAGCGATCCTCGATTGCGACGTCGAGGGTGACGGGGACCGCCGAGCGACGCGCCAGCGTCCGCACCGCCGATCCCAGCCCTCCCTTCGACAGGATCGCCGGGTGGATTCCGTGTGAGAGTTCGCGCAGATCCTCCGACACCCCCTTCAGCCCCGACGCGATGGCCGACAGCTGCTCCTTCACGTCCACCCATTCGGCAGGCACCGATGCCTCCGTCATCCGCACCTCGAGCCCCAGCGACACCAGTCGCTGCTGAGCCCCGTCGTGCAGATCGCGTTCCAGGCGACGCCTGGCCTCGTCGGAGGCCGCGACGATCCTCGCGCGCGACGCGAGCAGTTCGGCACGGGTCACAGCATTGGCGATCGCGGTCGCGACGAGATCGGCGAAGTCACCGAGCCGCGCCTCGGTGTCCGGTGGCAGCGGCTCGGCGCACCGCGATCCGACGATCGCCGCACCCCACACCCGGGAGTCCACGACGATCGGGACTCCCACGATCGATCCGAAGCCCCCCTCCCGAATGCGGGTCGCGACTTCCCCACCGACGTGTTCGTGGTTGTCGATCCTGGCGGCACGGCCGGTGCGGAGAACGATCGCCCCGACGTCGTCGCCCTCCATCGGGATTCTGTCTCCGGTGTCGGACATCCCCGTGACCCCCGGCTCGTATCGAACGGCGACCAACGTCCCCGTACCGTCCCCGTCGTTGCGAAGGAGTACGGCGTTGACCACGTGCAGCCAGAGCGTGAGTTCCTCGGCGACAGCTGTGAAGACTTCCGGTGGGCTCACTCCACGCGCCGCCAGTGTTGCCACTCGGCGCAGTGCGGCCTGATGTGCGGCGAGGACACCGAGTTCGTCGCGGCTGACCTCGGCCTCGCGCCGGCGCAGGACCGCCTCGGCGGTGCGCAACCTGGCTTGACCGGCCATCAGGTTGGCCACCAGCGCGACGGGCAGGAAGACCAGGATGGCCACCCAGTCGCCGGGTTTGGTCGGAAGCAGGGATCCCGCCACCTGGAGGTGGAAGTAGACGTAGACGACTGCACTGACCAACGTCGTCATCACCGACAGCACGAATCCCCAGCGAGCCGAGACCACCAGGACGCCGAGCAGGAACACCGCGCCGAAGGCGTTCTGCGGCGCGACCGTGTCGAGCTGATGCACCACAGCGGTTTCCACGGTGATCACGGTGGCGGCGACCACGATACCCAGCCACAGAGGAGGGCTGGTCGGGCGCACCAGGAGCGCTATCAGACGCGCAGGCATCTCTCGCGCGTCCGCATCGACAGCCCCGAAGTGGGACGCCGCGTCGCGCCGCGACAGCGCTCCGATTGACCGCCGTGACCACTTTCGCGTCATCGTGCTTGCTCGGATCAGTCGTGGAGTTCTCGGACAGACCTCGATGTGCATCATATCGAGGTGACCCTCCCCGTCTCGACGGCTTGCTCCCGTTGGTCGGCTGACACCGGCCGATGTCGCTACGCTGGGCACAGGCCGATGCAGTAGACCTTGGGAGGACGCGGTGGTAGCCGTACGGATACAGGTGGGTGATCTGGTGCAGGCGTCCGGTCACGCCGGCCCCTGGCTGGTCGTCGAGGTCAGCAAGGGCATGGCTTCGCTCCAGCATCCCGACGGGCACAGACTGTCGGTCCGGACGACGACGCTGTCGGTGGTGCACAAGGCGACGAGCCCGGCGGGCGAGGTCGATCCGCCCGCCCGCGATCAGCCGGGAGAGGCACCCACCCTCTTCGACTAGATCACGAACGATTTCGTGTCCACACATGACGTCGTTCACGCCTCCATTACGTACCAGATCAAGTACGTATATGGTACCCTGGCAGCGTCGGGCATCGCTTGCCCACGGCAGGTGCGGCCCCGCCTGCGATGCGAGGAAAAGAAGGTGACCCATGTCCGCTATTACCGCCACTGACGCCCGGAAAAATCTGTTCGGCTTGGTCAGCCAGGTGAACGAGGACCACACCCCGGTGGAGATCGTGTCGAAGAACGGCAACGCAGTCCTGATCTCGAAGGACGACTACGACTCCATCATGGAGACCGCCTACCTGTTGTCCAGCCCGGCGAACGCTCGCCGGCTGCTCCGCAGCCTGGAGGCGACCCGGCGCGGTGAATACACCGACAGGGAACTGATCGAGTGAACACCGCCTTCACCGACGACGGCTGGGACGACTACACGTACTGGCTGACCAACGATCGGAAGGTTCTCGCCAAGATCAACGCGCTGATCAAGGACATCAAACGGTCGCCCTACCAGGGGATCGGAAAACCCGAACGGCTCCGCCACATGGAAGACAACGTGTGGTCGCGGCGCATCACCCACGAGCATCGCCTGGTGTACGTGATCGTCGACGACACTGTCGTCATACAGCAGGCCCGCTACCACTACGACTAGTCGACGATCGTCGTGACGATCGTCGTGACCGCCGGGGTCCGCGGGGTCGAGCCGAACCCGAATCGGACGGGCGGATCGACCGGTGTCAGGGCGCCGAGGTTCTCGCCGCACCAGGTGGCGGACATTCCGGCCAGCCGCCGCTGGTCGACGGCTCCGTAGAACTCGCGACGCCCGTTGCCCGCGGTGCCACGGGTGCGCACACCGCGGAGAACGACGCGGGCGATCGGGTCGCTGACCGAGCAGAACCACGGCGCACCCGCGACGGTCCGCGGCACCAGATTCAGCAGGTGTCCGAGCAGGGTGCGGGCCCCGACCTCGAACCGCACGTGCAGGTCGCCGGCCTGAACCGCCCGACTGTCGCCGGACCTCGTGTAGTGAACGGGTGTGATCACCGTCCGGTCGAAGGTGTACGTCGCGGTGACGAAATCGCGGACGGCGTCCGACGGCGCGAGGAGCACCCGCAGGCCGTCGGCGTGTTCGACCATGACATCCGTGAACTCACCGAGCGGCGATCGGGACCAGTGGCCGACGACGATGCGGACTCCCGACCCGGTGCCCACGCCGGTGATCTCACCGTCGAAACGCCATCGGGTCATTCGGTCAGGTGCCGGTACGCTGCGGCGCTCCGATCCGACAGGACGGTGCGGAGAATGAATCGTGTTTGCGCCGTGATGTATTGGTCGACGGTGTAGCGGGACGCGAAATGCCAGTGCTTGAGCGCCCACCCGTGCGCGAGCATCATCATGTCGAACGTCGTCAGGTCGACGTCGAGGTCGCCGGCGATCCCGGATGCGATCGCGGCTTCGAGGGCATCGTGGAGCGGTGTGGACGTCGCCACCTCGAGTTCCTTGATCCGCTCGCGCCCCTCCTGGTCGAGGGTCCGGCTCTCCCGGTACGTCAGCACGACGGCGTCCAGGTTCTCGTCGACGATCTCGACGAACCGCCGGAACCCGGCGGCCAGCCGCTCGATGGGGTCGGTTCCCGCGGCATCCATCGCGGGCTCGAGCTGATCACGGAACGCGTCGAGGATGTCGACGATCGTGGCGAGGAGGATGTCTTCCTTGCCGCCGAAGTACTTGTAGATCAGCCCCACGCTCACCTGCGCCTCGTCGGCGAGCGCCTGCATGGACATCTGATGGAACCCGGTCCGCTGCATCACCGTGACGGCGGCGTCGAGCACCTGACGTCGACGCGAGCTGACGCGGACGGCGCGGACCGCCTCGTCGAGTGGAAGGGCGGACGTGTCCTTCGCCATGACAGATGACCTCTCCTTGGTGGCAGAACCTGCGGTGAATGGGTATTCACAGTATCCCGCGCGGGACCGGAACCGCAGTCCGGTCCGGGTCAGATACCGAGATCCTTCGCGACGATCGTCTTCATGATCTCGGTGGTGCCGCCGTAGATGGTCTGGATCCGCGCGTCCACGAACGCGCGCGCCACCGCATATTCGCGCATGTAGCCGTATCCGCCGTGGAGTTGCAGGCACCGGTCGGCGACGCGGACCTGCAGTTCGGTGGTCCACCACTTGAGCCGCGCCGCACGGGCCGCGGTCAGGTCTCCGCGGACGTGCTGGCGGATGCAGTCGTCGAGGTAGGTGCGGGCCAGGTCGAGTTCCGTGGCCACTTCCGCGAGAACGAATTGGGTGTTCTGGAATCCGGCGATCGGCTGTCCGAAGGCGCTGCGCTCCTTCACGTACGCCAGGGTCTGCTCGAGGACTCCTTCGGCGGCCGCGACGGCGCCGACGGACAGGGACAGCCGCTCCTGCGGCAGGTTGTGGACGAGCTGATAGAAGCCCTGCCCCTCCTCCCCGAGCAGGTTGGCCACCGGAACGCGCATGTCGGTGAACGTCAGCTCGCTGGTGTCCTGAGCGTGCAGCCCGATCTTCTCCAGGTTGCGGCCACGGGAGAACCCGGGCGTGTCCGACTCGACGACGAGCAGCGACAGCCCCTTGTGCTTGTCCGGCGACGTGCGCACGGCAACGACGAAGAGCGTGCCGTTCTGGCCGTTGGAGATGAACGTCTTGCTGCCGTTCACCACGTAGTGCTCGCCGTCGCGGACCGCCGTGGTGCGGATGCCGGTGAGGTCGCTTCCGGTGCCCGGCTCGGTCATCGCGATGCCGAGAATCGTCTCCCCGGTGACGGTTCCCGGAAGCCACCGGGCCTTCTGTTCCTCGGTCGTCATGTCCGTCAGGTACGGCAGCACGACGTCGTTCTGGAGGGAGAACGCGATACCCGCGGATGCGGCACCCGCACGGTTGACCTCGTCGACGACGATCGCGTTGTAGCGGAAGTCCTCGACGCCGGGACCTCCGTACGCCTCGGGGACCGGGAAGCCGAGCAGCCCCTGCTTACCCGCTTCGGTGAACAGTGCCGGGTCGAGACAGCTTTCGTTCTCCCACTGCTCGTGCCGCGGGACGATTCGCTCGCGAACGAAGCTGCGGACGCTGTCCCGGAACTGCTGGTGCTCGGATTCGTATTCGATGGTCATGGTGTTCGTCTCCTATCCGCGGAACRCGTTCTCGCCGGTGAAGGCCTGCCCGAGAACCAGCTGATGCATCTCGGGTGTCCCCTCGTAGGTCAGGACCGATTCGAGGTTGACCATGTGCCGGATGACGGGGAACTCCAAGGAGATTCCGTTGCCGCCCAGGATGGTGCGCGCCGTGCGGCAGATCTCGATGGCCTCACGCGTGTTGTTGAGTTTGCCGAAGCTGACCTGGTCCGGTCGCAGCCCGGCCGTGTCCTTCAGCCTGCCGAGGTGCAGCGACAACAGCTGCCCCTTGTGCAGTTCCACCGCCATGTCGGCCAACTTGGCCTGCGTGAGCTGGAATCCGCCGATGGGTCGTCCGAACTGGGCGCGGTCCTTCGAGTACTGCAGGGCAGCCTCCCACGCGGACCGCGCCGCGCCCATCGCACCCCACACGATGCCGTAGCGCGCCTCGGACAGGCTGCTGAGCGGGGCGCGCACGCCACGGGCGCCGGGGAGCATCGCCGATTCGGGCAGTCGGACGTCGTCCAGCACCAGTTCGCTGGTGACCGAGGCGCGCAACGACATCTTGTGCTTGATCACGGGCGCGCTGAAACCCGGGGTGTCGGTCGGAACGATGAATCCGCGGACCCCGTCGTCGGTGGCCGCCCACACCACCGCGACGTCGGCGATGCTGCCGTTGGTGATCCACATCTTGCGGCCGCTGAGGATCCAGTCCGAGCCGTCCCGCTTGGCACGCGTCGACATCGACGCCGGGTCGGAGCCCGCGTCCGGTTCGGTGAGACCGAAGCAGCCGATGATCTCACCGGCCGCCATGCCGGGCAGCCATTGATTCTTCTGCTCCTCGGAGCCGTTGTTCCAGATCGAGAACATGGCCAGGGAGCCCTGCACCGACACGAGGGAGCGGATGCCGGAGTCGCAGGCCTCGAGTTCGAGGCAGGCGAGACCGTAGTGGACGGCCGACGATCCGCCGCACCCGTAGCCCTCGAGGTGCATCCCGAGGACGCCGAGTTTCCCGAATTCCTTCGCCAGTTCGCGGGCTCCCGGCAGTTCGCCGGCCTCGAACCAGTCGGCGACGTGCGGTGTGACGTGCTCGGCGCAGAATTTCCGGACGGTGTCGCGCACGGCGAGTTCGTCGTCCGAGTACAGCGTGTCGATGTCGAGTGGGTCGACGGCGCTGAAGGGCCGCGGATGGGAATGGGTGGTCATGACGGTGTCCTTTACGAGCCGATGGTGTGGGATCCGCGGGCGGCCGGGGTGACGAATGCCCCGCTCTCGAACTCCCTGCGCGCGGTGTCGGTTGCCTTGTAGTGCAGCTTCTTTCCCGTCGCCGACACGGGGAGCGATTCGACGAAGCGGTACGCACGGGGGCGCTTGAACTGCGACAGCATCGGATGCCTGCGACAGAAGTCGTCCAGTTCTTCGGCGGACGGGACCGGTGCGGTGGCGACGACGTACGCGACGACGACCTGCCCCCACTTGTCGTCCGGAACACCGACGACGAGCGAATCCGTCACCGACGCGTGCTCGTTCAGCGCTTCCTCGATCTGCACCGGGTGGACGTTCTCGCCGCCGGACAGGAGCATGTCGTCCTTGCGTCCGACGATCGTCACGAACTCCTTCTCGTCCCAGGTGGCGAGGTCGCCGATGTGCAGCCAGCCGTTCCGGAACTTCTGCTTCTCCTGCTCCGGGGCATCGAAATAGGCGTTGGCGCCTTTCGGGGAGCGGACGATGACCTCGCCGATCTCGGTTCCGTCCCTCGCGACCGTCTCGTGCGCGTCGGCGAGGCGGTCGTCGAACAACTTGACCACGGCGACGTCGTCGTCGATGCAGGCCCGCCCCGCGGACCCGGCCATGTCCGGCAGATCCGTGGGCCGCAGGAAGGTGTTCCAGAAACCTTCGGTGCTGCCGTAGCCGTTGAAGATTCGCGGGTTCAGCACCTTCTGGTAGTGCAGCGCCGCCTCCCGCTCGAGGGGCGCACCCATCGTGACGACGCCTTTCAGGGTGGACAGGTCGCGGGGCTTGTCCTCCTGGGCACGCGCGAGCATCGCCAGGTTGGTCGGGGCGCCGATCAGGAACGTCAGCCCGTACTCCTCGACGTGGTCGAGCGTGACGTCGGCGTCGAAGCTGCGCAGCGCCACCAGCGACGCACCGAGATAGAACGTGGGATTCGGTCCGGCGCAGTACAGCCCACCGCGGTGGAACCACGGCGTCATGTTCAGCGTCTTGTCTTCCGCCGTCAGCGGGAAGTGCATGATCACGTCGTGGGCGCTGAAGATCTCGATCATGCTGTTGAGCGGGACGCCCTTCGGCATGCCGGTCGTTCCCGACGTGAACAGCCGGGTGGTCTCGTCCCACACCGTGCGAGTCACGTCCGGCGGCGACGCCGACTCGGCGACGAGGTCGTCGAACCGGATCACCTCGAAGCCGTTCCCCGGCACGGGCTCTCCCGGACCAACGGCGACGACGAGCGCGGGCTTGTGCGTGGAGCGCGCCAGCGCGTCCCGCACCATCTCGCCGATCTCGGTGTCGTAGACGAACACCGTGGGACGGTTCGCGTCGAGGACGAACGCCGTCTCGCCGGACGCGAGGCGGAAGTTCATCGGCGATCCGACTGCCCCGCAGGCCTGCCCGGCCAGGTACAGCTGGGCGAACTCGGGGCCGTTGAACAACTGGTAGGCCACGACGTCGCCGGGACCCACACCGGCGCGGGCGAGGCCGGTGGCGAGCCGGTCGACCCGGTCGCCGAGTTCGGCGTACGTCCAGCTCTCGCCGGTCGACGGGGACTGCATCGCGAGTCGATCGGCGTACCGGTGCGTGTTGYGCCGGAAGCCGTTCAGATAGGTGAAGTCGTGCTCGAAGTACTGACGATAGGCGTGGGCATCGTATGCGTACGTCATGATGAGTCCTCCGTCCCGGCGCCGGTCAGCCGGCCATGGTGAGGCCACCGCTGACGCTGATCACCTGGCCGGTGATGAACGATGCGGATTCGGACGCGAGGAACACGACCGGCGCCGCAACCTCCTCCGGGCGCGCGAGCCTGCGGAACGGAATAGCCTTGACCAGAGCCTCTTTCAGCTTCTCCGCCTGCGCCTGGAACAGCGGCGTGTCGGTCGGGCCGGGGCACACGCAGTTGACGTTGATCCCGTGCCGGGCCATCTCCCGCGCCAGCGACTTCGACAGGGCGATCACACCGCCCTTCGCACCCGCGTAGATGCTCTCCCCCGCACTACCGACGCGGCCGGCATCGCTGGCGAGGTTGACGACCCGCCCACCGTTACCCGCGTCCACCATGCCGGGGRGGAAGGCGCTGCACATGTGCACGGGCCCGAGGTAGTTGATGGCGACGACCTTCTCGGCGAATTCGGTGGTGGCGTTGAGGAACTGGTCGGTGCGGTCCCATCCCGCCGCATTGACGAGGATGTTCGCGACCCCCACCTCGGCCGTCACCCGGTCGCGCAGGGCGTCGACCTGCGTCCGGTCGGCGACGTCGACGGTCATCGGAAAAAGCAGGTCGGGCCGTTCCGCCGCGGTCTTCTCCGCGGCCTGCAGGTCGAGGTCGGCGACGACCACCCGGTCGCCCTGCTCGGCGAGTGCGAGCGCGATGGCGCGGCCGATGCCGGATCCTGCGCCGGTGACCACTGCGATGTTGTTGCTCATGGTGTGTTTCCCCTTCCCGTGTGTGTCGGACTCAGGCGTTCACGTACTTGTTGAACTCGGGCTTGCGCTTCTCCGCGAACGCCGTCGCCCCCTCGAGGCCCTCGGGTGAATGCGTGAACAGGTCGAGCGCAGACATCGCGAGGTTGCTCAGCCCGGCCTGGTGGTCGGTGTCGGCGTTGAACGACTGCTTCAGGAAACGCAGGGTGGTGGGGCTCTTCTCGGCGATCTCCGCGGCGACGGCCTTCGCCTCGTCGAGCAACCGGTCCGCGGGGACGACCCAGTTGACCAGACCCCAGCGTTCGGCGGTGACGGCGTCGTACTGACGGCAGAGGTACCAGATCTCGCGGGCCCGCTTCTCACCGACGACTCGCGCCAGGAACGCCGAGCCAAAGCCCGCGTCGAACGAGCCCACACGCGGTCCCGCCTGGCCGAACTTCGCGGTCTCGGACGCGATGGTGAGGTCGCAGAGAACGTGGAGCACGTGGCCGCCGCCGACGGCGATGCCGTTGACCGCCGCGATGACGGGCTTGGGGACGTCGCGGATGAGTTTGTGYAGGTTGCCGATCTCGAACATGCCGCTCTCGGTGGGGCCGTAGTCGCCGGTCTCCGCTCGCTGCTTGACGTCGCCGCCCGTGCAGAACGCCTTCTCCCCCGCACCGGTGAGGATGATCGCCTGCACCGTGTCGTCGGCCCATGCCGAGCGGAACGCCTTGATCAGTTCCTCGACGGTCTTACCGCGAAATGCGTTGTAGCGCGCGGGGCGGTTGATCGTGACGACCGCCGCCGGGCCGTCGACCTCGTAGGTGATGTCTTCGTAGTCGGTCACGGTGATTCCTTTCCGGGAAGCCGGTAATGAGAGTGGGTTCAAAGATTGTGAACATTGATTCGGTACAAATGAACGTACATTCACTGCGCGGAGTGTGTCAAGGGTCACGCAGCCCTGCGACCGCTAGAGGAAGGCGCTGATCCCGGTCTCCGCCCGGCCGATCAGCAACTTCTGGATCTGGCTCGTGCCCTCGTACAGCGTCATCACCCGCGCATCGCGCATGTACTTGGCGACGGGGTACTCGTCGACGTAGCCGTAACCGCCGAACAGCTGGATCGCGTTGTTGGCGGCACGAACCGCGGCCTCACTGCAGAAGTACTTCGCCTTCGACGCGGCTGTCCCGAACGGCTCCCCGCGCTCGATCAGGTCGGCCGCCCGCCAGGTGAGCAGCCTCCCGGCGTCGGCGTCGACGGACATGTCGGCGATCAGGTCCTGCACGAGTTGGAACGACGCGAGCGGACGGTCGAACTGCGTGCGCTCGCGGGCGTAGTCGACGGCCGCCTCGAGGCAGCCCTGGATGATCCCCACGCATCCGGCGCCCACCGAGACGCGCCCCTTGTCCAGCGAGTGCATCGCGATGGAGAAGCCCTGCCCCTCCGATCCGAGGAGGCAACTCGCCGGCACCCGCACGTCGGTGAACGACAACTCGGCGGTCGCCTGCCCGCGGAGTCCGAGCTTCCCGTGGATCTCGCGGGATTCGAAACCGGGGGTGTCCGTCGGAACCAGGAAAGCCGAAACACCCTTGGGCCCCGGACCTCCGGTGCGCGCGAACACCAGGCACACCTTGGCCCACGTGCCGTTGGTGATGAAGATCTTGGAACCGTTGATGACGTACTCGTCGCCGCTGCGCACCGCCTTGGTCTTCAGATTTCCGGGGTCCGACCCGTTGTCGGGCTCGGTGAGACCGAAACAGGCGAGCGCCTCACCGGACGCGATGCGGGGCAACCATTCGTGTTTCTGCTCCTCRGTGCCGTGCGAGAGGATCACCTTCCCCACCAGCCCCATCGACACCGACACGATGCCCCGGACCGCGGAGTCCGCCCGGCCGAGTTCCTCCATCCCGAGGCAGTAGGTGACGTAGTCGCCACCCAGCCCGCCGTACTCCTCGGGAATGGTCATGCCGAAGAAGCCGATGTCGGCGAGTTTCCCGACGATCGCGGTGTCCACCGACTCGGCGCGGTCCCATTCGGCGCGGTGCGGGACGACCTCTTTGTTCAGAAAGTCGCGGGCCAGCTGCCGGAACTCCTTCTGCTCCTCGGTCAGTGTCAGGTCCATGGAATGCTCCTCGATGCCGCAGCGAATGAATGATCATTGAATTTGAGCGATCGCTCATAACAAATGAAGCATTATTCATTTCGCAGGAGTCGTCAACCCTCGAGGAGTGCGAAGGTCTGGTCCGGTGCCGGGTCGCCTGGGTAGGCTCGACCCATGCCGGTCACCTGGTCGGACGATGTCGACGAGGTCATCCGCGACGACCTCACCAGCGGGTTCGCGTACGTCACGCCCGCGGGAGGCGCTGTGGTGGCCGCGGTGGCACCCTTCGGGTTGCGTGACCGCGAGCGGGGCACCGTCGGATTCACCACCTCACTGGGCTTCGGCCGCAAGCTCGAGCGCATCAAGGCGGAACCGCGGGTGGCGCTCGCCTTCCACGCGCGTGAGCACGGAATCGGCGACGGCACCAACCGGCGCTACGTGCTCGTACAGGGCGACGCGACGTTCGATCCCAGCCCCGACCGGGACGCCCTCGACGCCCTCGGCGAGCGTTCGGCCCCCTATGTGGGTGCGCCGCGGCGTGGCCGATTCTGGGACCGCTGGCTCAGCGCGTACTACACCGACCGGGTGCTGGTGACGGTCGTGGTGACGCGGGTGACCGCCTGGCCCGACCTGCGCACGACCGGCGAACCCGAGGTCTACGGCGCACCGCTCCCCGACGCCGACGCGGCGCCACAGGCGCCGCCGAAGAAGGGCACCGCGCCGCGGGTGGATGCGGTGAAGACCGGTGAGCGCGCCCGGAAGCTGCCGCACGTGCTGCTCGCCTACCGCGAGGCGGACGGCTATCCGACCGTCGTGCCGGTCGACGTGAACTCGGCGAGCAACGAGGGCGTGCGTTTGAGGGTCCCTGCCGGGGTGCCGCAGGGCGGTCGTCGCGCCGGACTGCTCGCCCACGCGTACCGGCCCCAGCTCGTCGGCCTCGAGTCGCGTCAGAACACCGGCTGGCTCGAGGTCACCGGCACCGAGGCGGTGTACGCACCGCACACGCAGGCCGGGTTCACCGCGCCGCCGAACAAGACGATCCTGCTCCTGGCCAACGGATTCCTGGCCCGCCGTGGCCTCGCGAAAGCCCGGAAGGAAGGCCGCACCCAGGCCCTGGGCCGATGAGCCGGACGACGCCGCGGTTCGCGTAGCGACTCGGCCCGTTCACGTGGTTCACCACTGCCGGGTCGGTCACGGTATTCTCAGCTGAACCGAACCTTCGGTCGGCTCCTGTGGATGACGGCGCACCGATGCGATGGAGTTCTGCACCTGGAAGGATTGCGCGCATGACTACGGCACGCCCCGCACGGAAGACCGGTTCGCCCGGACGGCCCGGCTACGACCTCGACTCGCTGCTCGCTGTCGCGGTCAAGGTGTTCAACGACAAGGGCTACGACGGCACCAGCATGGAGGTGCTGGCCCAGCGCCTGGGAATCACGAAGTCGTCGATCTATCACCACGTGTCCGGGAAGTCGGAGCTCCTCGAACTGGCGCTGTCGCGCGCGCTCAACGCGCTCTTCGCGGTCACCACCGAGGAGAAGGCGACGAGCGGCCGGTACATCGACCGCCTCGAGTACCTCGTCCGCCGCAGTGTCGAGGTACTCGCCGCCGAACTCCCGTACGTCACGCTCCTGCTGCGCGTCCGGGGCAACACCGCGGTGGAACGTCGCGCACTCGCCCGCCGCCGCGAGTTCGACGCCTTCGTCAGCGACCTCGTGGTCGCGGCGGCGGAAGAGGGCGACCTGCGGCCCGGAATCGATCCCGCACTCACCAGCCGGCTCGTGTTCGGCACGGTCAACTCGCTGATCGAGTGGTACCGCCCCCGCACCGGCGGGACGGTCGCCGACCTCGCCGACGCCGTCGTCGAGCTGACGTTCGACGGGCTGCGCCGCGCCTGAGCGAGACGTCACTGGTGCGCCCTACGACGAGAGGCTGGACCTCGATCGAATCGTCCACCGTCTTGCCCGTTCGGACAGTTGGGTGCGCAGCCGCGCTCGGACATCGGCAGGCACTTCTCCTGCAGCGACACTCTCCAGAATCGTCGACAGTCTCCGGTCGAATCCGGGTGTCGTCATACCGAACCCGATCCAGATCTCGTCGGGAGGTGGACCACCGTAGGGCAGCCACCGGCACGCGAACTCGAGGATGGCTGCGTCCACCCTCTCCAACCCGCTAGCCACGGTCAGACCGTGACGGCGAGGTTTTCGAAGATGGTGGCATTGGCCATGCCGCCGCCTTCGCACATCGTCTGCAGTCCGTAGCGGACGCCCTCGGCGCGCAGGTGATGCACGAGGGTGGTGGCGAGCCGGGCCCCGGATCCGCCGAGCGGATGCCCGAGAGCGATCGCTCCGCCGAGCGCGTTGACCCGTTCGTCCGGTGCCCCGGTCGCCCGCAGCCAGGCACCGACGACGCTGGCGAAGGCCTCGTTGACCTCGAAGGCTCCGATGTCGTCGAGGGTCAGGCCTGCGCGGGCGAGCACCCGCGCGGTGGCGGGGATGGGTCCGGCCAGCATCGCGACCGGGTCGTCGCCGACGACGGTTGCGGTGTGTACCCGAGCCAGCGGGGTCAGTCCGAGGTCGCGGGCCCGGTCGCCGGACATCACCAGCAGTGCTGCGGCGCCGTCGGAGATCTGTGAGGCGTTGCCCGCGGTGATGCGGCCGTCCTCGCCGAAAGCCGGCTCCAACTGGGCGAGCTTCTCGAGGGTCGTGGTTCGGCGGATCCCCTCGTCGGCGTCGAGTTTCGTTCCGTCCGGCAGGGTCACCGGCACGATCTCGCCGGCGAATCGGCCTTCGTCGACCGCCGCGGCGGCGCGCTGATGTGAGCGCAGGCTGTACTCGTCGAGCCAGCCGCGGCTCAGTTCGTACCGGTCGGCGAGGATCTCGGCGCCGCGGCCCTGGTTGAACTCGATGCCGTCGTAGCGTCGCCGAATCGCCTCGCTGTTCGGGTCACCGAGGCCGACGCGCCGCGCCGATCCCATCGGGATGCGGGTCATCGACTCGACGCCGCCCGCGACGACGATGTCGTACTGGCCCGCGATCACTCCCGCCGCGGCGAAATGCAGTGCCTGCTGGCTCGATCCGCACTGCCGCTCGATCGTGGTGCCGGGAACCGACTCGGGCCATCCGGCGGCCAGCACCGCGTTGCGTGCAATGTTGCCGGCCTGCTCACCGACCTGTCCGACGCATCCCCACACGACGTCGTCGACCGACGCGGCGTCGACCCCGGCCCGGTCGAGCAGCGCGGTCAGGACGGTCGCGGACAGGTCGACGGGGTGGACCTCAGCGAGGCCGCCCTTGCGGCGGCCGATGGGGCTCCGTACGGCCTCGACGATGACTGCATCACGCATGGTGTGTTCCTGTTCTCTCGTTCTCGGTGATCACGTCGCGGTCCAGACCGGGGCGCGGCGTTCGGTGAAGGCGGCGGCGCCCTCGCGGGCGTCGTCGGAGTCGAAGACCGGCATCACGATCTGCCGGGTCCGCTCGAACATCTCCGCGTGCGGCCAGCCGGGAGACTCGTCGATGACCCGCTTGCTGGCCCGGACTGCGAGCGGCCCGTTGCCGGCGATCTCGTCGGCGAGTTCGAGCGCCGCCGCCAACACCTCGCCCTCGGGGGCCAGCCGGTTGACCAGCCCCAGCGGGTGCAGTTGCGCGGCGGTCACGGTCTTGCCGGTGAGCACCATCTCCAGCGCCACCGCTCGCGGCAGCCGTGCGGGCAGCCGGGTCAACCCGCCCGCGGCGGCGACCAGGCCGCGGCGGACCTCGGGCAGGCCGAACGTCGCGGTCGGCGCGGCGACGACGAGGTCCGCCGCCAGGACGATCTCGAAACCGCCCGCGAGCGCGGGACCGTCGACGGCGGCGATCAGGGGCTTGGCGGGCGGCGCCTCCACCAGCCCGGCGAATCCGCGACCCTCGACGCGTGGGCTCTCACCCCGCAGGAAGGCCTTGAGATCCATTCCTGCGCAGAAGTATCCGCCGGCTCCGGTGAGCACACCCACTCGCAGCCGCGGATCGGAGTCCAGCAGTTGAACCGCCTCGGCGACGGCCTCCGCGACCGCACGGTCCACCGCGTTGCGGGCCTGCGGTCGGTTCAGCGTGATGACCAGCACCGGCCCCACCCGTTCCGTCAGCACGACCGGTGCGGGCGCCTCTGCGGTCACCTCGGTGCCATCCGGATCGCACCGTCGAGGCGGATCGTCTCCCCGTTGAGCATCCCGTTCTCGATGATGTGCTCGGCCAGCGCGGCGAACTCGGACGGCTCGCCGAGCCGCTGCGGATGCGGAACCGAGGCCGCCAGCGCGTCCCGGATGTCGTCGCGCGCATTGAGCAGGAGGGGTGTCGCGAACACGCCGGGCGCGATGGTGCACACCCGGATCCCGACGCCGGCGAGGTCGCGGGCGGCGGGCAGTGTCATCCCCACGATTCCCGCCTTGGACGTCGCATAGTTGATCTGCCCGATCTGGCCCTCGTACGCGGCGACGGACGCGGTCAGGACACATACGCCGCGGTCGCCGCCCCGCAATTCGTTCGCGGCCATCGCCTCGGCCGCGAACCGCAGCACGTTGAACGTCCCGATCACGTTGAGCCGGATCACCGACTCGAAAGGCTCGAGGTCGGCGGCCTTGCGGTCCTTGGTGAGCACGCGCATCGGCCGTCCGCGGCCTGCGCAGTGCACGACGGCCCGCACCGGGCCGCGCTCGGCCGCGGCGGCGAAGGCCGCGGCCACCGCGTCGCCGTCGGTCACGTCGGTCGGTACGAACCGTGCGGCGGGCCCGAGCGCCGCGGCCTGCTCTGCCCCCGGCGAACCGGGGAGATCGAGCAGGGTGACGGTGGCGCCGGACTCGACCAGCCGGGTGGCGGTGGCGAGTCCGAGTCCGGATGCTCCGCCCGTGACGACGGCGTTGATGTCCTTGATCTGCATGGATGAACCTTCGATGTGGCCGGGCCCCAGTGGTGCCCGGAATGGTGTGGAGTGCGAGATGCCTAGAGCCCCATCGACTTCGAGATGACACTCTTCATGACTTCGCTGGTGCCGCCGAAGATCCGGGTGACGCGGGCATCGGCGTACAGTCGCGCGATCGGGTACTCGGTCATGTAGCCGTAGCCACCGTGCACCTGCAGGCACTTGTCGATGACCCGGGCCTGCACCTCGGTGCAGAACAGCTTCACCTTGGCCGCGTCGGCGGGAGTGAGGGTGCCGGCGTCCAGGGCGATCAGCGCCTGGTCGACCAGGGCCTGCCCGGCCTGCAACTCGGTCGCGCACTCGGCGAGTACGAACTTCGTGTTCTGGAAGCCGGCGAGCGGCTTACCGAACACCATCCGCTCCTTGGCGTACGCGATCGCCAGGTCCACCGCGGCGGTGGCCGTGGCCTGCGCGGTGATCGCGATCGACAGCCGCTCCTGCGGCAGGTTGTGGGCCAGCATCTTGAAGGCGGCGCCCTCCTCGCCGAGCAGGTTGGCCGCGGGCACCCGGACGTTGTCGAAGGTGAGTTCGGCGGTGTCGCTCGACTTCATCCCGATCTTGTGCAGGTTGCGACCGCGAGTGAACCCGGGCATGCCGGATTCGACCACCAGCAGCGACAGACCGCTGCGGCGATTCTCGGGATCCTTCGAGGTCCTCGCGACCACGATCGCGAGGTCGGCGTTGATGCCGCCGGTGATGAACGTCTTGTTCCCGTTGAGGACGTAGTCGTCACCGTCGCGGACGGCGGTGGTGGTGACACCGGCGAGGTCGGAGCCGATGCCGGGTTCGGTCATCGCGATCGCGCTGACGAGCGCACCGTCGGCGAAGCCGGGGAACCAGCGGTCGCGTTGTTCCTCATCGGCGTATTCGAGAAAGTACGGGAGCACGGTGTTCAAGTGCACCTGAAAGCCCCCGAGAGAGGCTGCCGCGTAACCGATTTCCTCGTACACGACGGTGTTGAACAGGAAGCTGTCGATGCCGCCGCCGCCGTACTGCTCGGGCACCTGCAGTCCGTTGATGCCGAGTGCCGCGGTCTTGGTGTAGAAGTCGCGGGGGATGCAGCCGGCCGCCTCCCAGTCGGGCAGGTTCGGGACGATCTCCTTGGCGATGAACTGGCGGACCACGTCACGGAAGGCATGGTGGTCGTCGGTGAAGATGGTGCGTTGCATGGTGATTCCTTCGAAAATGGGTCGACGGTGAGTGCCGTCGACGGATTTCAGCGGCCGAGCGCGACGACGCCGTCGGCTGCCAGCGCATCGAGCGCGTCGGTCGGGTAACCGAGTTCGGCGATCACTTCGGCGGTGTGCTGCCCCAGGTCGGGCGCACCTGCCGTCGGGAGCTTCGGGACACTCTCGAGGTGCCACGGCGTGCCGAGTGCGGTCGCAGGCACGCCGTCGGGGCGGCTGACCTCGATGAAGAGCCCGGAGGCCTGGACGTCGGGACTGCGCATCGCCTCGGGATAGGTGTTGATCCGCCCGGCGACGACACCGTTGGCGGCGAGCACGTCCATCGCCTCGTCGCTCGTCATGGTCGCGAACGCGGCGCGCAACTCGGTGAGCAGGGCGGGGCGGTTGCGGACCCGGCTCTCGTTGTCGGCGAACCGGGCGTCGTCGGCGAGTTCCGCCCGGCCCAGCAGTCGGCACAGTCGCCGGAAGTGGACCTCGGAGTAGGCGGAGACCACGACGCTGCCGTCGCTGGTGGGCATGATGTCGGCGGCCGGGGCGACCGTCGGCTGACCGTTGCCCATTCGCCGTGGTTCGTTGCCGGTGTCGAGGTAGGCGCCCCAGTTCGGGGCCTGCAGATGAATGGCGACCTCGAGCAGCGACACCTCGACGGTGTCGCCCTCGCCGGTGCGCAGGCGCCTGATGTACGCGCCGAGGATTGCCTGGGCACAGACGTAGCCGGTGGCGGCGTCGACGATCTGGGCACCGACCTTCTGCGGCTCGCCGTCGTGCTCGCCGGTCACCCACATCAGACCGCTCTCCGCCTGCGCGGCGATGTCGAGGCCGGCTCGATTCCTGGACGGTCCGTGCAAGCCGAACCCGCTCACCGTCGCGTACACGAGGTGCGGATGCGCGGCACGCATCTCCTCCGCGCCCAGACCAAGCTTGTCCATCACCCCGGGGCGCAGATTCTGCACCACGATGTCGGCGCCGGCGATCAGACGGCGGGCGATCTCCTGACCGCGCGGGTCCTTGAGGTCGAGCGCGATTGCCCGCTTGCCGCGGTTGTAGTTCTCCACCATGGCTTTACCGTGCGCGCCGATTCCACGTGCGGACTCGCCGTGCACCGGTTCGACCTTGATCACGTCGGCGCCGAGGTCCACCAGGACCTGGGTGGCGGCGGGGGCAGCGATGAATTGACCGAAGTCGATGACGCGGACGCCGTCGAGGGGCTTGTCGATCATGCGGTCTCCTCGGCACGCCGGCGGATGAGGGTGATGTCACGTTCGGGGTTGACCAGGAACACCGCGATCGCACTACCGACGATCATCAGGATCCCGCTGATCAGGAAGCCGGTGCCGTAGCCGGAGATCTTGTCGGCCGCCCGGCCGACCGAGAAACCGAGTACGAGTGGTGCGACCATGCCGGAGATACTCGACACAGCGCCGAGGCCACCAAGGACCATGCCGCGTTTACGGGACTGCACGACGTCGGCGATTGCCGTCAACGCCACGCCGTACGCCGCGGTGTTGAGCGAGAAGGCCAGGGACACGAGCAGGATCTGCAGCAGTCCGGCCGACACGATGGTGAACCCGACCATGGTGATGCCGGCGCCGGCGATCAGGCCGGCCGACAGGTAGCCGCGCGCAACCTTCCGGGAGACGCCGCGGGAGACGAGGCGATTCGAGAACCATCCGGCAGCGATCGCACCGACCGCCGCGAGTCCGTAGGGAAGCATGACCAGCCGACCGGTGGTCAGGGTGTCGTAGCCGAGACCGTCTTCCAGGTAGACGGGGAGCCAGGACACCTTGAGCGTGGTGGACCAGTACGAGCAGAACATCAACAGCGCGATCCCGATCACGGTCCCGGTGCGCAGGATCGTCCGGTACGGGGCGTCGACGGTGTCGACGACGGTTGCGGTTGCCTGGGCCGGCTCGGCGGCCTCGCCGGGTGCGCCGCGTCCGAGGAGGATCCAGGCGACCACCCAGACCAGACCGACCGTGATCAGGAGGTAGAACGCGGCGTGCCAGTCCCAGCGGACGATGATCCAGGTCAGCACGGGTGCAGCGATGAGGACACCGAGCGAGGATCCGGCGGTGACGAAGCTGCTCGGCAAGGCACGCTTCTCCGGCGGGAACCAGGAGTGAACGGCGTGGTTGGCGAGGGCGAAGGCCGGGCCCTCGGCGAACCCGAGGACGAGCCGGCAGGCCACCAGGACGCCGAAGGTCACGGTGCCGGTCAGGGGCACCATGGTGGCTACCCAGAGCAGCATCAGTCCGGCCAGCAGCCATCGGATACTCACCCTGGACGACAGCCAGCCGAAGAACAGGGCGCCGGCGGCGAACAGCCAGAAGAAGCTGCTCTGGATCATGCCGAACTGTTGCGGCGTCAGGCCCAGATCCTTCTGGATCTGGACGCCGGCGAACGCGATGACGGACTTGTCCGCGAAATTGATGAGCATGAACACGACGAGCAGTCCGGTAATCATCCAGGCGCGCCGGGTCAGCGCCGATCTGGTGCGCCGGGACGCTGCGGTGGTCGGCGTCGATACTTGAGTCATAGGGCCTCTTCGGAAACGAACCGTCGCGACGTGTCTGCGTGGCGTGAACCAGTCCGGACGGATCTCGAATGCGACCTTCGATCGATCCGGATCCCGTCGCAACGGTGTGATCAGGTACACACCATTGAAGTCCCGAGTATCGATCGGGTCAAAGACCAGAAAAGTAGGAGAAATACTGCAATTGCCTATGAGTTCGTGGCGCGCGCGTTGTCGTCGCGAATCCGGCGGTCGAACTCGGCCCGCGTCAGCTTTGCGGCCTCCACGAGGGAAACACCGGAGGACATGAGCGCGGCGATGGACGTGGCGAACTCCTCGAACGACGCACGGGCGCAGGCCAGGAACTCCGTGGACGCGTGAGTCATCCGGCCGGGACGGCGGACCACGCCCATGCGGCGGGTGAGCCGCGGCGAGAGTTCACGCACCACCCCGCCGCGCAGCATCGCGTCGAGTCCGCTGCGCAGGGCCACGATCGACACCCCGCCGCCCGCGAGAACGATCGGCAGCACGGCACCACGCTGACGCACCTCAACCGCGACGTCGGGTTCGACGCCGCGCCGCCGTAGCGAGCGATCGATGAAATCTCGCGTCGCCGTGCCCTTTTCGCCCATGACGAAGGGAACACGGGTCAACGCCTCGATCGGCACCGGGTCCGGCCACCGGGCGTCGGTGCCGGGCGGACACACCAGGACGAGCTGCTGATCGATGAGCTCCTCCCCGACGAGGTCCTCGGTCGGGAGGGGCAGCGCGAGAATGCCCAGCTCGCACGCCCCCGACCGGACCAGCGACACGATATCGGCGGTCTCGTCCCGTTCCTCGATGTGGAACCGCACGTCGGGGTACTGCCGGCGGAACTTGGCGACCCACACCGACAGCGGATCCGAGGACAGGTCCGAGAGCGAGGCGATGTCGATCCGGCCGCCGCGCATCGCCCCGACGTCACGCACGGCGTTCTCGGCCGATTCCACCTCCCGCAGGATGCTGCGTGCCGGGCCGACGAGCGCCTCACCGGCAGGCGAGAGCACGAGGCCACGGCCGACGCGATGGAACAACTCGACGCCCAGGTCCTTCTCGAGCTTGCGCACCGCCTGCGACAGCGACGGCTGCGCCACACGTAACTGCGCTGCGGCGCGGGTGACCCCGCCGCAGTCGACTACAGCGAGGAAGTACTCCATCTGCCGCATGTCCATGCTCTGAATCTAGAGGTACCCGCACCGCGGCGGAGGGCCGATAGGGATCTCCCGCGAGTGTGCGGCGACCGGCCGAGAAGGGTATGCCGCCGGTGGCCGGGTGAACTACCGTGCGCCGCATGAGTGTTGTCCTTCTGGTCCGTCACGGACAAGCATCCTTCGGCACCGACGACTACGACCGCCTGTCGCCACGCGGCCGAGAACAGAGTCGCGCCCTCGGCACCGAGCTGAATCGTCGCGGCATCGCTCCCGCCCGCACAGTCACCGGAAACATGAAACGCCAACGAGAGACGGCTCAGGAGGCAAGCACGGCCGCCGCCTGGCACACGACTGACCCCGACATCGATCCGGGTTGGGACGAGTTCGACGCGAGCGACCTACTGGCTGCGAGCGGTGAGCACGATCCGAGGGCGAAGACGGATTCGCGCGCCTTCCAGCGGCTGCTCGAGCGGGCTTCCACACGGTGGTCGTCCGGTGACCACGATGCCGACTACGTCGAGACGTTCGGTGCGTTCACGACCCGGGTCGACGCGTCCCTCGACCGCGTTGCCGAAGGGCTCGAACGCGGACAGACCGGTGTCGTCTTCTCCAGCGCCGGTGCGATCGCCTGGGTGACTGCCCGGCTGCTGGGGGGCGGCTTCCCGCAATGGCTCGCTCTGAACAGAGTCGCGGTCAATTCCGGCGTCACCAAGATCGTGATCGGCTCGTCGGGGACGTCCCTCGTGGCGTTCAACGAGCACGGTCATCTCCCGGACCCCTGGGTCACCTACCGGTGAGACTTTCCGCCCGCTCGTGGGCCACGATCAGCTCGACCCGCGAGTTGTAGCCGGTTTTCTTGTAGAGGCGGGTGAGGTAGGCCTCGACGGTCTTGCTGCTGTAGTGGAGAACCTCGGCGATCTCCCGGTTGCTGAGGCCGTCTCGGACCAGCGTGACGAGTTGACGCTCCACATCGGTGAGAGGTCCGGGTGCCCCCGACTTGTCGGCACGTCTGTCGAGGACGAGACCGCGCGACCGGCCGGCGGCCTCGACCCGCTTCAGCCACAGCGTCGCGTCCATCTTCTTGAACAATGCCCAGGCTGCCTCGAGGTGATCGGCGCCGTCCCGGCCGACGACGCCGAGCGCATGGTGGGCCTGCGCCGCGATGAAGTGCATACCCTGCTCCTCGGCCTCGAGAAGCACTTCACGTGCGCGGTCCACGTCACCGAAGCTGCGGGCATGGCCGATGCCGGATGCCATCCGGGCCTTGGGTGAACCGATGTCCTCCGCAAGGCGGCAGAACTCGTCCGCGACGTGCCGAGCGGCCTCGACCTCTCCCGACGCCAGGTAGCCCTCGACCAGACTCGTGTGGGTGATGGCCCCGACCTCGTTCCAGCCGCGGATTCCCGCTTCCGACCGCAGTCGCTCCAGGACCGGCATGGCGTCCTCGAACCGGGATCTCGACACCTCGACCGACGCCTGCACTGCCTGCCAGATCGCGAAGTCGATCCGGCAGGAGGCCGGCGGCTTCGTCGCTGCCAGCACGGACGCCGCACGCCGGAAATCACCTCGGCCCGTGAGGATCTGCACCTCCACGCCACGTAGGCGAGCCAGAGTGCTGCGCATACCCGAGAACTCGAGATGGACGGCCTCCCGGGCAATCGTCTCGGACGCCGCGGTCCATTCGCCGGCCGTGTACTCGGCGAGCGCGCGAGCGAGTACGGCTTGCCCGCCCAGGTTTCCGAATCCGGCGAGTCCGGCGGCTTCACCCGCCTTCGTCAGCAGCGCGTTCGCGCGACCGGTCGCGCCTGCCGTGGCGGCGTGGTGCGCTGCCGACTCCAACGCACCGGTGCGCGTGCCCACCGGGAGTTCCCGCTCGCCGGTCCCGAGCATTGCGAGCTGGTCGACAGCCTCGAGTGCGTTCGGGAACGTCCCGACGGAGGCTTCGACCTGACCGAGGTACGTGTAGGCGATCACCTGGTCCGCCGGCGTCGACTCACGCACCTGTGACCAYGCTGTCGCGGCCAGGACGCGCGCCTGATCCGTGTCACCGAGGCGCGCCGCCATCGCCGCCCGTTGCGCGAGGTAGGGCGTCGGGTCTCTCGCCTGCCCCGCCTCGGCGACCAGTAGGTCTGCAGCACTCTGCGGATCGCCCATCGCGCTGTGGCAGTGCACGATCGTCGCCACGGTGCGGTCGCGGGAACGGCCCGCCTCGAGAAGTCCGAGCGCTTTTCTGCCGGCTTCGATGGCCAGGGCCGGCCGCGCACCCTTCCAGTACGCCGCGGACTGCCTGCGGAGTATCTCGCCGGCGGCGGCGTCCGCGCGTGGCAGCAGATCGAGCGCCCGGCCGTACCATCGGGCAGCCGCGCGCGGCGACGTGCGCAGCGCTCGATCGGCGGCACGCAACGCCACCGTGACCGCGACCATGTCGCCGCGCGCCGCGCCCTCGGTGGCGTGCCGGGCGCGCTCGAGGGCCGGCATGCCCAGCTCGCTGTCGGTGCCCTCGATCCGCGTAGCAATCGCAGCATGGACGCGGCGGCGCTCGGCCGGACCGATCTCGCCATAGAGCAGCTCACCGATCAGTGGGTGGCCGAATTCGTACCACCCGGACCCCGTTGCCACCAGCGCGCCGCTCGAGACCAGTGAGTCGAAGGCGGCCCGGACCTCGCCCAGCGACCTCTCGGCCAGTTCGGCGAGGAGCGGAAGGTAGTCCAGATCCACCCGTCCGAACACCGCGACCAGACGACCCAGTGCGCGGACGGCGTGGTCCCGGGGAAACAGCCGGTGGAGCAACGCCGCAGGGCGCGGGAACTGGGGCGGGGAATCATCGACCAGGTAGCCGATTCCCTGTTCGATGCGGAGTGCGCCCGCAGTGTGCAACGCGTTCACCGTTTCTCGGACCAGCAGCGCGTTCCCCCGCGTCCGCTCGGAAAGGTAGCCGGTCAGTCGCTCGTCGGGCACGGCGTCGAGGACCGACTCGACCAGTCCGCCGAGGGCCCGCCCCTCGACTGGCCGAACCTCGAGAACCGTCCGCGCCTGTTCGCTCACGAGGGGGCCGATCGTCGCGAAGAGACGTTCGCCGGTCATCCACGGCCGAGTCCGCGAGGCGAAGATCACGAGGAGCGGGCGGCCCGCCAGATGCCGAGCGGCGAGGGTCACGGCGACGAGACTGTCTTCGTCCGCCAGGTGCGCGTCGTCCACGACCACGACCACGGGCGACGAATCCGTCATCGACTGCAACAGCGCCGTCACACCACTCGGATCGCTCGACACCGTGCTGTGGCCGAGGACTCCCACGAGAGTGCGCACCGTCGCGTACGGGATGTCGTGGTCGTACTCGTGCGCCGCGGCGTACAAGCACGTCCATCCACGCCTGCGGGCCGCGTCGAGCGTGCTCCGCAGGAGGTGTGTCTTGCCGGTGCCGGCCTCACCGTGAATCAGGTACGTCGAACCGGCACCGGCACTCAATCGTTCTAGGGCGCAGTCGAACACGAACTCGTTCACAACAACTAGGCGAGACTCAGCCGAAGCGGCATGGCCTTCCATCCTCGCAGCGTGTTGTTGTGATAGCGACGTACGGGTGCCGCAAGTTCGATGCACGTCACACGGGTCACGAGAACCTCGAGCAGGCACTCGGCCTGCAGACGCGCCGCGTGCTGGCCCACGCACTGGTGGATCCCCATCCCGAAGGCCACGTGCCCCGAGGGATCTCGCGAGAGGTCGAACCGATCAGGGTTGTCCCACCGGCGCGGGTCACGATTCGCAGCGGCGTAGCACAGCAGCACCCTCGTCTCGGCCGGTATGACGGTCCCGGAGATCTCGACGTCGGCCGACGTCTTGCGGAACAGCATCTGGACCGGCGACTCCCAGCGCAGCGCTTCGTCGAAGGCGACTCGGGCGAGGTTGGGGTTCTGCCGAAGAGCCGCCCACTGATCGGGATGTGTGGCGAATCCATAGAGCATCGCGGAGAGACCGTAGACGGTCGTGTCGACACCTGCCGACAACAGCGAACGCGTGAGGAGCGGCGCCAGTTCGTGCATGATGTCGCCGCGGTCGGCGGCCGCCCAGATCTCGCTGCCGAATCCTTCGGGTTTCAGGGACTCCCGGGCACACTTCGCAGTGGCCCATTCCGCCAGTGCCTCGCTCCGGCATTCCCCCTGCAGTACCCGTTCGTTTCGCGGCCCCAGGGCATTGAAGATGTGATCTGCGTAGGGAACGAGATTCTCCCGCTGCTCCTCGTCGATGCCGGACGCGTCGGGAAAGAAGTTCACCGGAAACACGGCCGCGATGTCGTTGTATCCGTCGATCTCGATCGCGTCCCCGGCAGCCGTGCCGCCGAGCAGGTTGTCGATCAGCGTCTCGGCCTGCCGTGTGCAGGCGTCCTTCATCGCACGTAATGCTCGTGCGGACAGAATCGACTGCAGCACCTCGCGGGGTGCGTCGTGCTCGGGCGGATCGGTCTGAAGTAGTCCCCGGGCCCGCCACGGCTCGTTCAGGCCGACTCCGGAACCGGAGGTCATGCCCTGCCAGTTCGAGAGCGCGCTGTGGACTTCGTCGTAACGCCCGACGGCGTGGACGTTGTACCGGGGCAGGAAGACGACAGGCCCGGATTCACGCAGTCGCTCCTGGAACGGCAGCGGGTTCTCGAGGGTCTCCGACGAGAAGGGGTCGTCGTCGAGGGACGGGGCTGTCGAGCCCTGCCGTCCGGTGGTATCCGTAATCGACACTGTCAACCTCCTATAGATCCAGCACGAGTCGTTCGGTGATCGAACGTGACACACAGACGAACATCCGGTCTCCCTTGGCGCGCTCCGCATCACTCAGGAGTGAATCCCGATGATCGGGAACACCGCCCACGACACCGACTTCACATGTGCCGCAGACTCCCTCGTTGCACGAAGACAACACCGGGATGCCGGCGGCGTCCAGGGCCTCGAGAACCGTCTGTTCGGTACCGACGGTGACGGTCCTGCCGGAGTGGGACAGTTCGATCGTGAAGGGTTCGGTGCGGACCGGTGGCGGCTGGGAAGGCGCAACGAACCGCTCGAACCGGACGGCCCACCCGGGCCAGTTCGTGGTGGCGGATTCGACCGCCGCCAGCAGGGGCTCGGGTCCGCAGCAGTAGACCTTGACCCCCTCCGTCGGCTTGTCGAGGAAATCGAGCGGCAGATGACCCGATTCGTCCTGCGGCCACACCGTGACGCGGTCTCCGTATCGAGCCAGTTCTCCGAGAAAGGCCATGGAGCGACGCGACCGACCGCCGTAGAGCAGGTGCCAGTCGATTCCCAGCTTCTCGGCTGCGGCAATCATCGTCATGATCGGGGTGATCCCGATGCCGCCGGCGATGAATTCGTATCGGCTCGCCTGAGCCAGACCGAAATTGTTCCGCGGGGTGCCGACACTGAGCATGTCCCCGACGGCCAGATTCTCGTGAATGAACTGCGATCCGCCCTGGGAGTTCGGCTCCCGCAACACGGCGACCTCGTAGGCGGAGGCATCCCACCGGTCGCCGCACAACGAGTATTGCCGCACCTGGGAACCACCGTCCGCGGTCGGCATGACCAGGTCGATGTGCGCGCCGGGCGTCCAATGCGGGAGCCGCCCACCGGACGGCTCCTCGAGCCGCAGTTTCACGACGCCGTCTGCCACGACGTCCTTCCGCGCGACCTCGAGCGTCTGGTTTCCGGGTCGCCGCGTGACCGGCGATGCGGGCGAGGACGAGTCGACACCATGCTGAGCAAGATGATTTGGCACGTCATGATCATGCGCGGGTCCTGCTGGTGAGATCAATGTCTCACTCACTATCAAGGCGATAGCCACAGTCGCCTGCCGAACGGGCCCTACACACGACAGTGTCCCCCTCACCTGGGTTACAGGTCAGGGGGACACGGGTGGGACGTCACGGCGAAACCGACTCGCTTCGTGGGCGAGCGGGCCGAACGAACTCAGCAGAGGCCGACCGAGGGGTCAGGCACTGCGTCGTGCGGCCTGGCGGCGAAGTTCATTGCGCGCCAGCGCGTTCTTGTGCACCTCGTCGGGTCCGTCCGCGAACCGCAGCGTGCGGACATACGCGGCTGCCGGAGCGAGGAAGAAGTCCTGTGAGAGTCCGCCGGCGCCGTGGRCCTGGATTGCCTTGTCGATGATCCATTCGACGGTCGACGGAGTGGCGATCTTGATTGCCTGGATCTCGGTGTGTGCGCCCTTGTTGCCCACCGTGTCCATCAGCCAGGCCGTCTTGAGGACCAGCAGGCGCAACTGCTCGAGACGGACCCGCGATTCGGCGATCCAGTCGCGAATCACGCCCTGTTGGCTGAGTGGCTTGCCGAACGCCACGCGTTCGTCGGCCCGCTCACACATGAGCTTGATCGCCCGCTCCGCAATACCGATGGCGCGCATGCAGTGATGGATCCGGCCGGGTCCCAGCCTGGCCTGGGCGATCCCGAAGCCGTCGCCCTCGTTGCCGATGAGATTGGCAACCGGAACCCGTACGTCGGTGAACTCGATCTCGGCATGTCCACCGCTGTGATGGTCGTCGTACCCCAGGACCTTCATCGCGCGCGTGATGTGGACGCCGGGGGTGTCCCGCGGTACCAGGATCATGCTCTGCTGGCGATGCCTGTCGGCCGACGGATCCGTCTTGCCCATCACGATCAGGATCTTGGCGTTGGGATTCATCGCACCGCTGATGTACCACTTGCGGCCGTTGATCACGTAGTCGCCGCCGTCGCGAACGATACTGGTGGAGATGTTGGTGGCGTCCGAGGACGCGACGTCGGGCTCGGTCATGGCGAAGGCCGAACGGATCTCGGCCTCGAGCAACGGGGTGAGCCACTCCTTCTTCTGCTGCTCGGTGCCGAACATCGACAGCAGTTCCATGTTGCCGGTGTCCGGGGCCGAACAGTTCAGCGCGGCGGGAGCGAGGAGCTTGCTGCGGCCGGTGATCTCGGCGAGCGGCGCGTACTGCACGTTCGTCAGCCCGGCACCCTCGGCCCCGGGGAGGAAGAGGTTCCACAGCCCACGGCTGCGTGCCTCCGCTCTCAGCTTCTGCAGGATGGGAGACTCCGACCACGCGAAGCGGTCCTCGAGGCCGTCCAGCTCGTCCAGGTACGCCGCCTCGGCCGGGTAGACGTGCCCGTACATGAAATCGACGAGTTCCTTGCGCAACCCGTCGGTCCGGGCGTCTGTCGAGAATTCCATCTACTTGTGCTCCTTCAGTGAGTCGAGCCCGAGTTCGAGCAGCAACGGCACAGTGCTGCCGCTGTCCTCGAAACCCGCACCCACGGTTTGACGATTGATGTGTCGATACCGGACGCCCTCGGAGATCGCGGCGAGCTTGAAGCAGGCCAGACCGAGGTGGAAGCCGAATCCCTCCAGTTCGCGACCGCTCTCGGCTTCATAGTGTTCGATGATCTGTTGCTCGGTGAGGTATCCGGGTGCCAGCGTCGCGTCGTACTTGGCCGGTTCCGTCGAATCCCGTTCGGACACGAGCTTCGCTCGCCGCTGATAGGTGAGCATCAAGGCCAGGTCCAGAAGCGGGTCACCCAGCGTCGCCAGCTCCCAGTCGATGACCGCGGCAGGCATGTCGTCGGCGCCGACGAGCACGTTGTCCAAGCGGAAATCACCGTGGACGATGCCCGCGGCCGACGTCGTGGGGACGGCCGCGACGAGTGCCGTGTAGAGCTCGTCGGCGCCGGGGAGATCGCGGGTGTAGGACGCGTCCAGCTGCGTCTTCCAGCGTTTCACCTGCCGTCCCAGGAAGCCCTCGGGGCGACCGAAGTCGTTCAGGCCCACGTCTCGCGGTTCTACCCGGTGCAGCTTTGCGAGTGTGCGTACCAGCTCGACGGAGATGGCTCGGGTTCGAGCCGCGCCGAGTGGCCTGAGCTCGTCCGCGTACCGATAGGGCACGCCCTCGATCCGCTCCATGAGGTAGAAGTCGGTGCCGAGAACGTCCTTGTCGTCGCAGTAGGCGATCATCGCCGGCACGGGGACGTCGGTGGTTCGAAGTGCGCCGGCCATTCGGTACTCCCGGCGCATGTCGTGAGCCGTCGCCATGACCTCGCCCAGTGGCGCACGACGCACGATCCACTGGTTTTCACCGTCGGAGAGGTCGTAGGTCAGATTCGATTTCCCACCCTCGATCAGCCGGGCCGACAGTTCCCCTGCCACCAGGCCCGGTCGCTCCCCGGCCAGCCAGTCGGTGATTCGATCGAGATCCAGCCCGGGCGGGGATTGGGGACGCGTCGGGGCGGCACCTGTCTGTGTGTTCTCCATGTGCGACCTCACGCCCGTGCGAAGGCGGGGACTATCTGCTCGTAGCTGATAGCGCCTTCCTTCGCATTTCCGAAGCGGACGGCAAGGTCGATCATGTGGTCGACCTGATCCCTGGGTGCCTTGAACATCGGTTGCAATTTCGGCGCCACATCCTGCGCGTAGTGCTCGATGTAGGCCTTGGCGATTTCGGGTGCGTTGCCGTCGAAGGTGCCGGAGTTCAGGATTTCCGCCGCTTCGTCCTTGTGGGAGAGCATCCATTCGCTGCCCTCCGACTGTGCTCGAAGCCAGTTCTTCAGCACGTCCTCGTGCTCCTGGGCAAAACTTTCGCTGGTGGAAATGCAGACCACGGCCTGGTTGCGCAACGTCTCGGGCATCGACGGCCTGCCGAAGTCGAGCAGCACCGATCCGCCGGTCTCCCGGGCGATGAACAGCCCCGAGCTCCATTGGACCGAGACGTAGCCGTCGAGTCGCCCGGCTTTCATGTTCGGGATCGCCGAGGCAGACGGGCCGACCGCCAGATGGGTGACGTCGGAGGATTGCATACCGGCCAGCTCCAGAGCGAGGTCCAGTTGCAGGTCACCGCCCGCGCCGATGGCGCTTACCCCGATCGACTTGCCTTTCAGCGACTGCATCTTCTCTTCGAAGGTCGCGTCTTCGCCGGGCCAATTGCCGTTCGGGCCGACGACGATCCCGTAGGTGGTGGACACGTTCTTCAGACCGATGATGACCGGTCGCTTGCCCTGTGTGCTGTTGGCGTGGGCACCCATCAGCAGCAGGGTGTCGGAGCTGTAGCCGTTGACAGCGCCTGCGGAGACGAGCTGCAGCGCCTGCACACCGCTCTGCGGGGTGATGAACTTCGGAACGTTGAGGTTGTTCCTGGCGAAGTCGTTGTTGGCGAGATTCACCGCATCGAGGAGGAAGGTGTCACCCGGAAACGACCCGATGGTGAACTTGGCGGCCTGGCCCGAGGCACCCGCGCCCAGTCCACCCCCGCAGGCCGCCAGCAACGAGGTGGCGCCGACCGCCGCCGTGCCGAGACCGAGATACTTCAACATCGACCTTCTCGAGATGTTGCTGTCCAATGCCCGCAGTTCTCCGAAGGGCGAGTCACCTTGCTTCGACCCAAACATTCGTACTCCTAGTGATTAGTGCATGCCTGGTGGCCTGACGATGTGCTGCCCCCGGTTTCCGCAAACTGGCTACCGGCCGATCCCGGTGTGCTCCATCACCACTCGGCCGACGGTCTTTCCGTCCCCCAGGCTCTGCAGGGCCGCAGGCACCCCGTCCATCGAGACCCGTTGACTGACGAAGGGATCGATGGCTCCGGAGTCAGCCAGCGTGCACAGTTCCTGGTGGCATCGATCGACCGCGCCGGGATTCTTCGTGTTGTAGAGCCCCCAGTGAATTCCCAGGATCGAGTAGTTCTTGACCAGCGCGTGGTTGAGCGCCGCGGTCTGGATCTCGCCGCCCGCGAAGCCGACGACCAGAATCCGCCCCTCGAACGCAATGCATTTGGTCGAACGGTGGTAGACGTCGCCTCCCACCGGGTCGTAGATGACGTCGGCGCCTCTGCCTCCGGTGAATTCCTTGACGACCCCGACGAAGTCCTCCTGCCGGCGGTCGACGACGACATCGGCACCGAGCTGCCTGGCGTAGGCGGCCTTCTCCTCGCCGCCCACGACACCGACGACCCGGGCACCGGCGGCCTTGCCGAGCTGGATGGCCGCGCTGCCGACACCGCCGGCGGCCGCGTGAACCAGGAGGGTCTCCCCCTCTCGAATCCTGGCCAGCCGATGGAGTCCGAACCAGCCGGTCTGATACCCGATGAACAGGCAGGAGGCCTGCGCGTCGTCGAGTGAGGCCGGCGCCGGATGGGTCGTGCTCTGGTCCATCAAGGCGTACTCGGCGAATCCGCCGTAGGGAAGAGTGGTCAGGCCCAGAACACGGTCGCCTACCGCTGCCCGTACGACGTCCGGCCCGACCGCGACGACCTCGCCGCAGACTTCACGTCCGGGGGTGAAGGGCAGGTCGGGGCGCACCTGGTACTTGCCACGGCACATCAGCACGTCCGGGAAATTGGCTGCGCCCGCCAGGACACGCACGAGGACCTGCCCTGCACCAGGTTCGGGAACATCACCTTCGACGAGTTGCACGACGTCGATCGGCTCGCCGAGCTGGGTGACCGACCAGGATTTCATGCGGCGGGGAATCGATGTGCTCATGCTGTCTCGAATTCGACGAGGGGCTGACCGGACGCGACGCTGTCACCCTCGGCGACGTGGACTGCCACGATCGTGCCTGCATCTTCGGCGAGGATCGGGATCTCCATCTTCATGGCTTCGAGGATCATCAACGTCGCCTCCTCCTCCACTCGGTCACCCGGTGCGACGAGGATCTTCCACACGTTGGCACCCATATCCGACTCGATCGTCTCTGACATCTCACGCACTCCTTCTGGCCAAGTTCTTTTGTCTCTGTTGGATCTTCTCGACCACACCGGTGTCGTAACGCCCGCTCGTGAATTCTTCCGAGCCGAGCACGTGTTCGAGGAAAGGCTTGTTGGTGACGAGCCCCTCGATCACGAACTCCCTGCAGGCCGCGAGGGCGCGGGCGTGCGCCTCCTCACGGGTCGCGCCGAACGCGCAGACCTTGGCCAGCAACGAGTCGAAGTGCGGCGTCACCTCGGTGCCCGCCGTATAGCCCGAGTCGACCCGGATACCGGGCCCGGTCGGCTCCTGCCACACGTCGATCGGCCCCGGGCGCGGGAAGAACCTCTTGGGGTCTTCCGCGCAGATCCGCAACTCGATCGCGTGACCGCGCGAAACGGGGGCGAAACCCGGTGTGGTGGTGCCCGACTCCGCGATGCTCAACTGCTGCTCGACCAGATCGACACCGTGAGTGAGTTCGGTGATCGGGTGCTCGACCTGGATGCGGGTGTTCATCTCGAGGAACACGAAGTCGCCGGTGACGGCGTCGAGCAGGAATTCCACCGTACCTGCATTCCGATAGCCCACGGCCTGGGCGGCCGCAATCGAACTCTCGACGAGGCGCTCTCGCAGGGCCGGATCCAGGTGCGGGGCCGGGCTCTCCTCGATCAGCTTCTGGTGACGCCGTTGCGTCGAGCAATCCCGTTCTCCCAGAGCGACGATCGAACCGTCCTCCAGACCCAGGATCTGGATCTCGACGTGCCGCGCGGACGACACGTACCGTTCGACGAAGACCCGATCGGAACCGAAGCTCCGCGCCGCCATCGACTTGGTGTTCTCGAACGCCTTGCGCAGGCCTTCTTCGTCGTGAGCAACGGCCATGCCGATTCCGCCGCCGCCGGCGGATGCCTTGACCATCACCGGATATCCGAGACGTTCGGCCTCCGCGACGGCTTCGTCGCCCGTTTCGAGCGCCGCGCCGACGTCACCGCTGATCGGCACACCGGCAGCAGCCACGACCCGGCGCGACTCGACCTTGTCACCCATCACCTCGATGACCTCGGCGCTCGGGCCGACCCACGTCAGTCCGGAC